>DASZPW010000247.1:0-6890 GCA_035550155.1 Chitinophagaceae bacterium
AGGAGAGGAGTATTCTACAATAACTCTGTTCCCTACAGAAGACCTTATGCCAAATGCTTTATCAGAAAAATTCTCTTTCAAAAAATTAACCCAGTGACTATCTGAAAGAGTAAGATTTAAAAATCCTTTGATGACATTATAAGATTTGAAAAACTCCGGGCTGATCTTTTGCAAATAATTTCCGATCTCTTTTCCCAAATGTTCCGGAGATTTTTTGAGTTGTTTTACAAAAGAAAACAGAACCAATGTATAATCACCTTCAAATTCAGGTTTTGTAGTTGTTATGGTCAATTCCGATTCAGTGAAATCCGCATTGTAGAGATCTTTCAGCGCTTTTATCACAAATGGTTTTATCTGGCTGGCAGTGGTCATCCGTTCTTTATTTGGCTGCGAAAATACGAAGCTATCAGTACTAATTGGTAAGAAACTCATTCGAAAGATTTATGAAGTGTTTTTCAACTTTAATGCAGCTATGAACTTGGCATTTCTTCCATTACTTTTGCTACTTCCATGCGCAGGCATATACATACAGCAAGGGATCTGCTACTTCCGGTAATCGATTTTTTTTATCCTCCATTCAAAAGATTGATGAACCTGCAGACATTTCGCTATGCCGTATGCGGCGCATCGAATACGCTGCTTGGGTTTGTTGTTTTCTATGTCAGTTTCAAATTCATTTTTGCCGGTGAAAATATTAATGCAGGATTTTATGTTTTTACGCCTTACACTGTCGCTCTTGTTCTTTCGTTTTGCGTCAGTTTTCCATTTGGCTTCTTTTTGTTGAAATATGTGGTATTCCCGGATTCCGCCTTGCGGGGCAGGGTGCAGTTGTTCCGCTATTTTGTAGTATACCTGATCAACCTCTTTTTAAATTATGTTTTACTGAAGATCACAGTAGAGATGCTGCATATTTATCCCACTATTGCACAATTGATCGACATTGTAATACTGGTGATACTCAGTTATCTTTTTCAAAGGCATTTTACTTTTAGAAAAAAATCAGCGGAATAACATTTCAGAAATTGAAATTGGCTGAGTTGATCTGCATCGATAATAAGCCGCTGCAGTTGCTGCGCAATACCAGGTATTGACTTAACGGATATACGCCGATCAGGTTCATATTGGAGATATTGCTATAGCTACGAACTCCCGGCATCCATTCCCGGTTGAGTTGTTGGTTGAGCGCCATTTGAGTGGAATCAAGAAAAGATGTGAGATCAAATTTTGTATTGCGGCTGATCTCATCCGTTATTTTTTTATTGAACAACCACGATGCTGTTTTCAAAAATTTATCTTTTGTTTTTACATCAAAGTCGAGGTCTTTTACTTCTACTATACGTGAAATAGGATCGTAAGTTGGTTTGCCGGTAAAATAAGCTGTCCCTTCTGCCGAACCGCCAAAATCTACTTTAATGATCATGTTGTCATTGCCTGATCCAAATACCTGGCAGGAATGGATCACAAATTTTTTCCGGGTTGCTCCTCTGCCAATATCAAATTGCCGGCCTTCTACCTGGTCATTCAATATTGTTGATAACGAATCGTATTGTAGAACGGCATCCAAAAAAATATTAAATCCCGGTGCAGTAGCAGAATTAGTGATGTTCGGAAGAGGAGAGTTTTGCTCCTCCGGTTTTTCAAAACTGATCACCGGCCTTGCAGATAATCCTAAAAAAACATTCAATGAATCATTCGATGCAAAAAGACTGTTGATCCGAACCTGCTGCGGATGTATCTGCAGCCAGCCGAGCCCATAAATATTGTACGATCTGTTTAGCTGATCCCATATTTGTTGAAATCTGGAACGTAGATCTACCAACCCATACGAATGTTCCATATTTTTTTTCGCATCATCCAGGTCGCTTTTCAATTCTTTCATCACTTGAGAAGTAATGTCTTGTCCCCAAAAACATACCTCGCATTTATTTAACGGCTGCGGTTCCATACGATTTACAGAAAGCCGAACCTTATAATCGGGCTGAAGTATAAAACTGTTGACAAATGAAACACTCACTTTTCGTTCTCCCTCACTGAAACCGCATTTACAGGGAGGTGTCCAGGGAGAAATCGCAGCTCCATTAATACATGCTCTTGTTGAGCCAATGACCTTATAATAACCGGTAAAACCAAGATTCAATGTGTTGGCGGATGCATTCATTTGCAGAGGGCCCCGGCGAAATGAATATTTGTAACGGGTGGAACATCCTTCATACACCCATCTGTCAGGATAGCCCGGTGAGGTAAACAGGGTATCAATATTTTTTTCAGCCATAGAATATAATGGCCGCAAATTGATCTGGACAGGAATATTAATTTCAGAGTTAGGAAGTGAATCCAGTTTGAAATCGGAAGCCGCTAAACTGGGCTTTGACGGGTTGATCTTATGAGAACAAGATGCTGATACAACTAAAACCAGTAACAAAAAGATAATTCCTCTTCCTTTCATGTTTTTCATTGTCGCAATAAAAATAAATAAAGAAAGGAAAAGGAATTGTGAAGAAATTAATTCTGTAAAATCGGGATCATTCAACCTCCCGGTCGTAAACTTTCTGCGTTTTTACTTCCCGGAAGCCGATAGTTTTATAAAATTCATGGCTTTCATCCCTGGTTATATTGCTCTTCACTCTTATTTTATGGATATTTTCCTGTTTGGTCCACCGGATACATTCCTGCACCAATGATCTTCCGATGCTTTTACCTCGATGTTTTTCATCTACGATTAACCCGACAATTTCTGTAAACGGTTCTGCAATCAGTAAAAATTTTTTTTGAAGTTGGATCCAGCCAACCACCGTTCCATCCAATTCCGCAACAAAAATAATTTGGTAATTGTCTGCATTGATCCGCCTGATGGTTTCAATTGTTTTCTCCACGCTGGATGGATAACCCAGTTGCCCGGACAGTTGGGAAACCTCTTTGGCATCTTTTTCCTGGACAGTTCGGATGATCATGCATTCAAAAGTACAAAAATCACATCCCTTCTTTAGGTTGTGTCATGCTGAACCAATTGCCGCATCCGTCTGTGATGATCGCTTCGATACCATAAAACTGTTCTTTCGGTTCCGATTTGAATACGACTCCTTTTGCTTTTAGCTCTTCATAAGTGGCTTTGCAATTAGGAGTAGAAAGAACTCCGGCACCCATGACGCCTTTCTCCAATAAAAAATTCAGGGCTTTGGCGACATCTTCATCAAAACCCATTCCACCGACAGTTACAGGCATCAAAACAATTTCAAGATCGGGCTGATCAGGCGGATTAATAGTTAGCCAGCGATAACCATTATCCATTGTTGCATCCGTGTTCACTTTAAAACCAAGTTTATTGACATAAAAGTCATAGGCCTTATTTTGGTCAGAAACAAACAGAGTGGTGTGCGACATTTTTGTTACCATAAAAAATAGTTTAGGATGTAAATCTATGGATGCAGGAAGAAAATCTGTTCTTGATTCTTGCTTTTGTTTTAATCGGTACTGGTGACTCGTGAGTGGTGAGAAACTATCAAATGAAGCATTTATATTCACGATTCACTACTTACGATTCACCGAGCTTATAGCTTTCAATAAAACAATGGGGGATGGCTCTTTTAGGTTGTTCTTTTTGAGCCTGCTTTTTCAGCCAGGCCATGTTACGATAATAAGTGGGAGCGAAGCCGATCTCTTTTTTGAATAGAGTGCTAAACGAACCAATACTTTCAAACCCCACTTCATTGCATACATCTGCAACAGGTTTATTATTTGCCAAAAGTTCTTTGGCCTTATCAATTCTTTTCCGGGTAATGTATTGATGCGGTGTGCGGCGATACACTTTCCGGAATAAGCGATGAAAATGAAAGCGGGACAGAAATGCCTGCCGGGATATTTCTTCCAGATCAATTGGCGATTGATAATTCTCGTCAATGTAGGTCTTGGCAGTCGCTATTCTTTGATATAGATCGTTGGTTAAATTCATGAAAAATCAAAAGTAAAAATTAAAAAATCAAACAAAATCCCAAAACCGATTACTACTTTATCGATCTCTCAACCCGCAACCAGAAACCGGTAACCGGGAACTAACTATTTCCCGGATTCTTCCATTGTTTACCCAGTCTTTCAATTGTTCCTTTGATTCTTTCTGCTCTTGTTTCTTCTCTTTTAGCCGTTACGATCCATTCAATATATTCTTTCTTGTTGGTAAACGAAAGCGTATTAAAAAAGGCAGCTTGCTTTTTATTTTTCTTCAATACAGCTGCAAGATCGTCCGGCAGTTTAACTTCTTTGGTCTGTGGATTCACCCAATTAAAAATTTCTCTTTCCGGTTTGGGTTGGATTAATTTCTTTTTTTCTTTTTCTGTTTTCAACCTTGCTCCAAATGCCGACCATGTATCATCAAAAGAAATGAGGTTGATAAATGTAAGATGGTCATTCTTCATCAATTCCTCCCAGCCTGAATCCCGGTTCAGATCAGTTTGAATTTTTGATGTGCCTTTTGTATAATAGATCCAGAGGATAATATCATCTTTCAAAAGCTTCAATACTTTGTTGACTTCTTTGGCAAGCTGCGACTTGTTCATCACGAACCAATGTATCTGTTCAAACCCGATAGCTATCGGGTTTTTTACCTCGGTAACAATTTTTACTCCTGCCGGTAAAGCGCCAAGGGATTTTTTAAAATCAGCCGGTGCATTTAAAGAAAGCAGCGTATTGCCCGCTGTGATCCTGAGTTTTTGAGAAATAGTTTGAGCCATGATCTTGGTTTGATTGGTGAAAGTAAATTACTCCTTTGATTCGGATTTCTCAATTCTTGCTATTGGTAAAATAAAATCCGGATTGAAATCTCCTCAATAAAATCCTGCCATTTTTTCACTTCCCGCCCCATGGCACTATCATTGATAATCAATAGAGAACTTTAAATTTTAATCATTATGGGAAAGATAATCGGAATAGATCTAGGAACTACTAATAGCTGCGTAGCAGTAATGGAAGGCAACGAGCCGGTCGTGATCGCCAATGACGAAGGCCGCAGGACAACCCCGTCTGTAGTGGCTTTTCTGAAAAATGGCGAACGTAAAGTGGGCGACCCCGCCAAACGCCAGGCCATTACCAATCCGCACAACACGATCATGAGTGTGAAGCGTTTTATGGGTCGTCGTTATGACGAAGTAGGCGAGGAGATCACGCACTGGAGCTATAAAGTAGCAAAAGGTGACAATAATACCGTACGAATTGACATAGATGGACGTCTCTATACCCCGCAGGAAATTTCAGCGATGATCCTTCAGAAAATGAAGAAAACTGCTGAAGATTACCTCGGACAGGAAGTGACCGAAGCCGTTATTACCGTGCCGGCTTACTTCAACGACTCACAAAGACAAGCGACCAAAGAAGCCGGTGAAATTGCCGGGCTGAATGTGCGCCGCATCATCAACGAACCAACAGCAGCAGCGCTGGCTTTTGGTTTGGATAAAAAACATAAGGACCAGAAAGTAGCTGTCTTCGACCTTGGTGGCGGAACATTCGATATCTCCGTCCTCGAATTAGGCGATGGCGTATTTGAAGTAAAATCCACTAATGGTGATACACACCTTGGCGGTGACGACTTCGATAAAGTGATCATGGACTGGCTGGCTGAAGAATTCAAAAAAGATGAAGCCATTGATCTTCGCAAAGACCCGATGGCATTGCAACGTTTGAAAGACGCTGCTGAAAAAGCAAAAGTGGAACTGAGCTCTTCCAGCGAAACAGAGATCAACCTTCCTTACATCACCGCAGTGGATGGAGTGCCCAAACACCTGGTGAAGAAACTGAGCCGTGCAAAATTTGAACAACTCGCCGATAAATTATTTGAAAGATGCCTCATACCATGTGAACAGGCAATGAAAGATGCAGGCATGAAACCTTCAGAAGTTGATGAAGTGATATTGGTAGGAGGTTCTACACGTATCCCGAAGGTTCAGGAGATCGTAGAGAAATTCTTTGGAAAGAAACCCAACAAGAGTGTGAATCCTGATGAAGCTGTTGCAGTGGGTGCCGCCGTACAGGGCGCTGTGCTGACCGGTGAAGTGAAAGATGTGCTGTTGCTGGATGTAACGCCGCTTTCTCTTGGTATCGAAACACTCGGCGGAGTAATGACCACATTGATACCAAGCAATACAACCATACCGACAAAGAAATCAGAAGTATTCTCCACGGCTGCGGACAATCAACCCGGCGTGCAGATACATGTGTTGCAGGGCGAACGTCCGATGGCGAAAGACAATAAGAGCCTCGGCATCTTCAACCTCGATGGTATTCCACCGGCGCCAAGAGGATTGCCGCAGATCGAAGTGATATTCGACATTGATGCCAACGGCATTTTGCATGTAACGGCAAAAGACAAAGGCACCGGCAAAGAACAAAAGATCCACATTGAAGCCGGCAGCGGACTCAGCAAAGAAGAAGTGGAAAAAATGAAGAACGAAGCAAAAGCAAATGAAGCCACGGATAAAGCTGAGAGAGAAAAAGTGGACAAACTGAATATGGCCGATGGCATGGTATTCCAGACAGAAAAACAATTGAAAGAATACGGCGATAAAATTCCGCAGGATAAAAGAACCGTTATTGAAAATGCGGTAGAGCAATTGAAAGAAGCTCACAAAAAGCAGGACATTGCCGCAGTAGATTCAGCGCTGGCTTCTTTGAATGCTGCATGGACAGCCGCCAGCCAGGATATTTATAATGCACAGGCTGCTGCAGGTGCACAGGCACAACAACCCGGCGCTGAAACTGGAGCACAGCAACCGCAAGGAGAAAATGCTGGCGCTGGTGGTGAGAACGTAACGGATGTGCCGTATGAAGAAGTGAAGTAAATAGGCAAACCCTTTTCCCTTTATTTTTGAAGAATGGGAAAATTGTATAGAGGTGAGGCTAATGTG
>DASZPW010000248.1:0-5397 GCA_035550155.1 Chitinophagaceae bacterium
CATCTGGTTTTTCCGGGTAATGACGATATGATAAGAAAGTTTCTCCAAAAATTATTTTAAGGAGCGGATGATCTCGGTAAAGTCTGCCGCTACCAGTGAGGCGCCGCCAACTAATCCGCCATCCACATCGGGACAACTGAAAAGTTCCTTTGCATTGTTAGCTTTTACGCTGCCACCATAAAGTATCGAAATCGTGTTTGCAATATCTGAACCGTACCGATCCGCCACTATTGAACGTAAATGAGCATGCATTTCTTGTGCCTGCGCAGAAGTTGCCGTCTTGCCGGTTCCAATTGCCCAAATAGGCTCATAAGCAATAATGATCTTCTTTATATTTTCTGCATCAAGATGAAACAACGATTCACGAAGCTGTGTCTGTACAAATTCATTTTGTTTTCCGGACTCACGGATTGACAAGGGTTCACCGCAACAAAATATTGGTGTGATATTAAGTTCAAGGCAGCGATTAATTTTTTCTGCCAGCATACTATTAGATTCATTAAAATATTCCCGGCGTTCGCTATGGCCAATAATACAAAAATTCACCCCGATAGAATGAAGCATTTCAACGGATATCTCGCCGGTGTACGCTCCTGATTTTTTATCAGAACAATTTTGCGCCGCCACTTCATAATTCGATTCATCCTCCACTTCACTACGTGTCATTATCAGGTAAGGAAAGGGAACAGCAAAAATAACCTGTTGATGCAATGAGAGGTTACTATTGGCGCTAAGAATATCGTCCAGTAATTTTTCTCCCTGCTGAAATGTCAAATTCATCTTCCAGTTAGCTGCTGCGATCTGTTTTCTCATTTAAAAATTTTAAAAGTGCTCAAAGATATAGGTAAGAATGCTTTTTTCATTATCCGTTAGAGATTGACGTTTTAACTGTTTCCAGTTTTGAATATCTTTAAATGCTTTTTCCAACTCGTATCGTTTCACCCCTTCACTGCCCCATGAAAAGCCGGGAATGTATTTTGGCGTTAGCCCCGAACCGAAAACATTACAACAAACGCTGATCACCGTTCCCGTATTGATAGCAGTATTCACAGCTGTCCTGGAATAATCGCCCATCATTACTCCGCATTTTATGCCAACGCTTTTCTCTCCCTGCGAAGTCCAGACTTTTATTTCACCTGCAGTGTTTTTCAAATTCGAATTGGTAGTACCCGCCCCCAAATTGCACCACTCCCCGATCACTGAATCTCCCAAATAACCATCATGCGCTTTATTGGAATATCCAAAAATTACTGAATTTTTTATTTCGCCGCCGACAACTGAATAGGGCCCAACTGTAGTAGCCGGATATACTTTTGATCCCATTTTCAGGCAAGCCCCTTCACATAAAGCAAATGGCCCACGAATGATGCAGCCTTCCATTACTTCTGCATTTTTTCCAATGTAGATCGGGCCGGCAGATGCATTCAGGATACTATGTTCCACCCTGGCTCCTTTTGCAATAAAGATGTTAGAAGGGCGAATAACTGTATTTGTTTTAGATACCTGTTGAGATCTTCGCTTTTTAGTCAGCAGTTCAAAATCCTGGCGAATGGCCCAATCATTAAGCCGAAATATTTCCCATGGAAAGCGAACCGCTTTTATTTCTTCCTTCACGATCACCGCTTTTTTTACTTGTATCTTATATTTTTCTTTGATTTCCTTTTTTGTAAACCGAAATGCAAAACCAGTGCTCCCTTCTGCAGAAATGAATTCACCGTTTTTTAATTTGCTGATCTTTTTAACAAGATCCGGCGTGGGTAATATATTGCCATCAATCAAATAGCAAACTTCATTTCCCTCAACTTCATCAAGATTCACCGAACGATCAAGGTCCTTGTAATCATCCTCTTTTTTATCAAAAGAAGGAAGGCCCAGCATTTTTTCCCATTTTTCCCGAATGGTTAAAATACCCACCCTGATATCCTGTATTTGCCGTGTCAGCGTAAATGGATGCAGGTTTTCCGGCTGGCAAAACTCTTCTGTAAAAATGATTCTATTCATGAGTGGAAATGCTAAAATAAAAAAGATAAATGCTAAAGCAGAAAATTCTTTAACGGTTCATATAAGAATCATATTTCAACATGAAACTGTTTTCTACCACATCAAATTCTTCCTCGTCCACGGGACGGATGGTTTGTCGGATAGCTATGAATCCTTTCACTGAATCACTGTAACAAAAAACTTTTATGGTTCCACTCACAACACCGCCACTGTACACACCTTTCATTAACACACCTTTTCCTTCATAATTACCAAACCTGCTTATTTTCTCAATAGAATCAGGAATAAAAACTTCCGGCGTATTCAGCGCTTTTACTTCGGCATCTAATTTTTCGCTTTCATCAAATTGGGTATCAAAGACAAATAATTGCATCAAATTCTCACTCAGATAAGACTTGATATTGAAATACGCCTGCGGATTAAACGCAGAATCGATATGATCAAGGTATAACTTATCCGTCACTCTGAATGAGCAACGTTGACGGTTAACCGTCTCTATTTTATGCTTTTTATCCTGGCGGGTTTGAAGATCGGGATCATTGCATGATACCAGCAGTATAACGACTCCGCAGATAAAGATTCGTTTCTGAAAGAAAAAGCAAACCATTTTTACTTTATATTTATTTTCAGCTGTCGGTCATAAAGTACCTAAAAAACACTCATTTGCGTAAAGATATTACTAATAGCTATTCTTATAAATTTCAATCCGTAGAGCTGAAATAACTTCACCGTTGGGTCCAATAATCCAAGGCCACAAAAAAAACACCGGGATTTTATACTAAAATCTCTGAAATTCAGTTATTAAGACATTAGATTGCGACGAGAAAATGCGACCCATCCGATATACTTTTTTAGCTTTCATTTACCTCATACTTTGCCATGTTCCGTTCCGTTCGTTCGGACAGCTTGGGATCTCATTTGATCTGAAAAAACCTAAACAGTATGATGAAAGGGTGCTTCGTTCAGAAAAATCGGACCAGAAAAAGTTTACCTTGCCCACACGGTTTTTACAAAATACGGTCACTCATTACAACTATTTTTTCAACGCCAATAATAAACTGAACGAAGTCATTGAAAGAGCTAAAAGCATTTTCAGGGATGATTATTCCAAACTTCTGCCCTTTTACAATTATAGCCTGGATGAAACGGCAAGAGACAATGTACAGTTAGATTCCATTGTTTACAAAGCAGAAACCGGGATCGCATTACATGACCTTCGCGGCGATTGGGTAGATAACCTGTATCTTCTTTGGGGGGCCTCCTATTATCTGCACAAAGAATTTGATTCTGCTGCCATGATGTTCCAGTTCATCAATTATGCATTTGCCCCGAAAGAAAAAGACGGATATTATAAAACTATTGGCAGCAGTATGGATGGAAATAAAGCATTCAGCATTGCCACTAAAGAAAAAACAAATGTTTTAAAAGAAGTTTTTTCGGAGCCACCAAGCAGAAATGATGCATTTATATGGCAGATACGAAACTACCTGGCTCAAGATAAATTTCCGGAAGCAGCCAGCCTGATCGTGACCCTGAAAGACGATCCTAATTTTCCGAAAAGATTACAAAATGACCTGGAGGAAGTCCAGGCCTGGTGGTTTTATAAGCAAAACATGTGGGATAGCGCCGCACCTCATTTGGTGAATGCTTTATCCAACGCTACGAACAAACAGGAAAGAGCAAGATGGGAATACCTGGCAGCACAATTATACGAATTGAGTGGAAAGTATGATGAAGCAGAGAAACTGTATGCAAAATCTATCGTACATACCACTGATCCTGTTCTCGATGTGTATGCACGATTGAATTCGATCCGTGTAAACAAAGGTGGCGGCGATAATTATATCGCTAAAAATATTGCGGATTTGCTCAAAATGGCGAAGCGGGAAAAATATGAGGAATACAGGGATATCATCTACTACATGGCGGCGCAAATGCGCTTACAACAAAATAATACGGATGCGGCTTATGCCTTGTTATTGAAAGCAGCACATTACAGTTCTGCTAATATTGAACAACGGAATAAGATCTTTCTTCAATTGGGAGAAATGGCTTTTACGAAAAAATTATACAGGACTGCATATAACTTTTATGATAGCCTCAATCTGAATGACACTTCTTTACACGACCTGGCATCTATCCGAAAACGAAAAGATATGCTGGGCAATCTTGCCGGTAATATTGAGATCATCGAACGGCAGGACAGCCTGCAAAAGATCGCCGCAATGACCGAAAACGAACGCAAAGATTTGTTGAAAAAATTAGTACGGCAACTTCGTAAAAGCCGCGGATTGAAAGAGGAAGTAGAAACCGGGGGCCTGGAGCCATTCGATCAGCAAAACAATAACACGCCGATTTTTACTAACAGTTCCGATACAAAAGGTGATTGGTATTTTTATAATCCCACAGCCCGGACAAAGGGATATGCCGATTTTGTATTGCAATGGGGAAAAAGACCTAATGCCGATAACTGGCGACGCAACAGCGCTATTTCAAACATTACTCCAAACCTGGCACAAACTAGGAACAACGAAGATCTTTCAGCAACAAAAACGACAGCAGGCAATGATGCCGAATCGGAGATCACGTTTGAGGCATTGTACGATAAGTTACCATTGACTGAACAGAAAATGAAAATATCGAACGATTCGATAAGTAATGCAATGTTTGTTCTCGGAAAAATTTATGCAGAAGAAATAGAGGACTGCGCTGCTACCATCGAAACTTTTGAAACCCTGCGTAGCCGTTTCCCGGATTTTGATAAAATGGATGAAGTACTATTCCGCCTCTATTATTGCTATAATAAAAACGGGCAGACTGATAAATCATCGATGATCAAAAAATTAATGACCAGTCAATATCCGAATAGTCATTTCACCACTATTGCTGTTACAGGAAAAAATCCTGAGACCAAAACGGCAGACCCGGATGCAACAAGAGCGTATGAAAAGATCTATGATCTGTTCATTGAAGGAAATTTTTCGGAAGCCGTTGCACAAAAGAAGATAGCCGACAGTGCTTTCGGGAAAAATTACTGGACGCCTCAATTGCTGTATATCGAATCGGTGTACTATATTAAACAAAGACAAGATAGTGTTGCAAAAAATATTCTTAATTCGATCATCACACAATTCCCGAAAACAGCACTGGCAGATAGAGCAACTACACTCATAGACGTGCTGAATCGACGCAAACAAATTGAAGAGGAATTGACTAACCTGGTAATTGAAAAGCCGCAGCAGGACAAACCAGCTGTTACTAAACCTGCAACTACTATTTCACCAACAATCGTAAACAATAAAGTTGCTGCCGACAGTTTGAAAAATAATGCAAAACCCATCGCTCAACAAACAACTATAAAACCAACAATCGATACAACAACCAGCCAACCTCTTC
>DASZPW010000249.1:0-8032 GCA_035550155.1 Chitinophagaceae bacterium
CATTATGATGGTCAACCCGTAAATCCAGCTCAATGGGCAAAATGGTTAGCTCCTTTCAATCCATCTTTGGTAACAGGTATGATAGGACAGGGAGGAACCATCATCCCTATTTCTGGAGAAAATTTTTATAAATCGAATTGGAGGATTTATGCAAGAGGTGCCTCTGATGATAAAGCAGGAGTGATTGCTATTCTGAATGCATATGATGCAATTTTTCACAGCGGATTGACTCCAACTTATAATCTTAAATTCTTTTTTGAAGGAGAAGAAGAAGCAGGTTCTCCGCATTTGAATGAGATCCTTGAAAAATACCAATCATTACTTCAATCGGATCTCTGGATTATTTGCGATGGACCGGTACATCAATCAGGAAAAAAGCAGATCGTATTTGGTGTTCGTGGTGATGCGCATCTCGATCTTACAGTATATGCGTCCAAACGTCCGCTTCATAGCGGTCATTACGGTAATTGGGCACCAAACCCGGCATTGATGTTAGCGAAGCTTTTAGCTTCGATGAAAGATGAAAATGGTCGTGTGACTATAAAAGGTTTTTACGATGATGTGATCCCATTGACTGTTGCAGAAAAAGAAGCACTGGCAGAAGTGCCTTCAGTTGATGAGCAAATGAAAAAAGAATTAGGAATTACAACTTCAGAAATGAAAGGAAAGAATTTGGTTGAAGCAATTAATCTTCCTTCCTTAAACATAAATGGAATGCAAAGTGGCAATGTTGGTAAAATGGCCAGCAATCAAATACCCACGACGGCAAATGCAGTGCTTGATCTTCGCCTGGTACCCGGTAATGACTGGCAACGACAACAGCAAAAGGTCATTGATTTTATTAAGAGCAGCGGATATTATGTAACCGATCATGAGCCCACAGATGAAGAACGGATGAAATATCCGAAAATAATTAAAGTGATTGCTGGAAAAGATGGATACAATGCCCAACGAACTTCACTGGATCTACCCATTGCAAAAAATGTGATCAGCGCTGTTAAAAGCACGACTAACGAACAGGTAGTGCTGATGCCGACAATGGGCGGCAGTCTTCCGTTATTTTTAATCGAGGAAATTCTGAATGCTAAAACGATCACCGTGCCCATTGCTAATCATGATAACAATCAACATGCAGAAAATGAGAATATCCAAATTCAGAATTTATGGGACGGCATTGAAACCATGGCAGCACTGATGATGAAATAAGCTAAAATAAAAACTTAAATAAATAAGTAACTGTACTTTAAAAAATATATTTTTTTTGTTTAATGTGATGTTCATAATTGATGTGATGTCTTAAAACAAAATATCATATCTTCAAACTAATCAAAAACAGGCAACACCATTTTTAACCTTAAAAATTACAATTATGAAATTCATTCTTTTATTTATTTTATTGGGGGGGTATTACTAACTACTGAATGCAAAAAGAGTTCTACTTCCTACACTAACGACTCAAAAAGAATATCTAGTCAAGGAACAGGTTTAAATACAACCTTAAACCGATCAGCTGATTCTACTCTTGCAGATAGTCTTATAAATCAGTATGGTTTAGAATATTTAACACCAAGTCAAACGCAGGGGATGCAACTTCCAACTTATAGTAGTTATGCTGCTGCAAGTACTTATATTGATAGTGTTTTGGGAGAATTATCAACAGAATATAATGGATCATCTAATACTTCTTCTAATGGTTATTCTAAGCCATTGCCGCCATATAATTGTAGTGATGGAGATTACTTTGCAAATTTAACAGGATCAGGTGGGATGTTTTCATCATTTGATGCTCAATTAACTGTAAATGGAGGTAATGTAACTAACATAGACTTTGTTGTTCAAGGCGTTCTAATTGGTTGGAACTGGACTCAAACAAATACTTATTTTTCCGGATCTTCAGGTTGTACAGTAGGTACGATTACATGGGGATTAGAAATCGGGAATCTTACCATTGGGTTTATTCAAGTCTATCATTTTTCATGGAGAATTAGTCCGTTAGCATGCCTTTTTTCCTGGAGCCAGGGATCAGGGTATTGTAATTAAAATGTTCAACTATGAAGAAAATTATAAAAATTATCCTTATCGTAATAGGTATAATAGCAACCCTCATATTACTTGAGTATATTGTGTTTACTTATCATAATAGCAATAAATCTCCGAGGGAAGCACCGATGCAAAAAGTAAACCCATAAAGCAAATAAGATGTTGCCTGTTTTTCTCAATAATAGCATCAAGAATTTATACGAACAATTATCTTTGAAATAAGAAATGGTTCTTTAATGAAACTATCTATTCGTTTGCCGTTTCACCTGCACATAACTCCAGGCCGTAAAAGGAAGCACCAAAAGCAACAGAAAAATCCAATAACTTTTCAGTATAAAAAAAAGAACAAACGTTATTAATAAAAGATAGATCGGGTAGGCGAAGAGCAACAATGCGATGATGATAGAATCAAAATGATCGTTATTGTTTGTTTTTCGATATACAAATTGCCTTATCGGCAAGTACAATGGAGCATGGATCAACCATCCGACCAAAGCCGGAATAGCCAGCAGGATTTTTTTTACAACAGAAATTTTTACTTTCAGTAATTCTTTTTGTTTTTGCTTGTCCGATTTTTCAATTTCATAAACCAGTTGGTGAAATTGGTTTTGAAGTTGAACGTTGAATGATTGATGACGTAAACCATCCGCCACATTCCATTCAATATCACTTTGGGTAATAGGAGTTCCGAAATTGAGAAAAATATTTTTCCCAAATCTCCTGAATGAACTGTAGTTGATCCCGACGGGTAATACTTTCAGCGGAATATTTTCTTCCCAGCTTCGGATTGCTAATCTTGCTGTTCCTTTTTTTAAAGGACGCAGATGCCATTCATTGATGCATTTACCTTCGCTAATGATCTGCACAGTTCCTTTTTTGTGAAATATTTTTTTGCAGGATTCGAAGGTCTCATAATTGATACCGAGATTTTCCACTCCTTCGCTGTTACGATAGACCGGAAGTATTTTCAAAGCAGTAAGAAGTTTGGTATAAAAAGAATTTTTAAAAACGTCACCCCTTGCTAAC
Source organism: Chitinophagaceae bacterium (assembly GCA_035550155.1). Lineage (GTDB taxonomy): Bacteria > Bacteroidota > Bacteroidia > Chitinophagales > Chitinophagaceae > UTBCD1. The sequence continues at coordinate 3,067 of DASZPW010000249.1, forward strand.
GACCAAACAGTTTGATCAAACAAAACGTCGATTATCACTGCATCAAGAAATGAATTAGGATGATTACAAGCGAGAAGAATAGGGCCTTTTTCTTTGAATACTTCAGGCTGGTTGATGACGATCTTTCGACAGAAGATCAGCATTGCCAGTCTGACTAAGGGCTTTAAGATGCGGTACAATTAAAATTTTTTGGTGAATATAATGAACTCCTGATAAGTTATATAGAATCCCGGCTGCTGATCATAGTCCCGATCTTCATCAGGATAAACTCTGCAAAGGATATTAAATCATGCTGTTGCAACGGGTAAAATCTTAAAAAAAGTATTGAATTCCAGCCCATGACTCCCGACTAAAAGCCTTATCTTTGCTGCCCCGAATTTTAAACCCTTCGGGTATTTAAAACATGTTTGAAAATTTAATTAGTAAACACTTAAACGCTGATGCACAGGAGTCTGCCGCTTCCGCTTCGCAGGATGAGGCAACTACAGCGACAACAAATACACCCGTGCAAAACCTGCCTGTTGAACCGGCAGCAGCTCATGACGATTTTGACTGGAGTATTGACAAACGAAATGTAACAAGCTACAGCAAAGAAGAAAAAGAGAATTATGACAAAGTCTATGATAAGACTTTTGTTCAGATTAATGATGGAGAAATGATCAACGGCACTGTGGTTGGTTTGACAAAAACTGATGTGGTGCTGAACATCGGATTTAAAAGTGATGGATTGGTTTCGTTGAATGAATTTCGTGATATTCCCAATCTGAAAATTGGCGATGAAGTGGAAGTGCTGGTTGTTGAGAAAGAAGACAGGGAAGGGCACTTGAACCTTAGCCGCAAACAGGCAAGAATAACAAGAGCCTGGGAAAAAATTGTTGAAGTGCATAAAACCGGCGAGATCATCACCGGAACTGTTACTTCAAAAACAAAAGGAGGTCTCATTGTCGATGTATTCGGGATGGAAACATTCTTACCGGGTTCACAGATCGATGTAAAACCTGTAACGGATTACGATCAGTTTGTTGGCAAGACCATGGAATTTAAAGTGGTTAAGATCAACGAAGCGATCAAAAATGCAGTGGTTTCTCACAAAGCACTTATTGAAAGTGATATTGAAGCACAACGTGCCGAGATCATGAGCAAATTGGAAAAAGGACAAGTGTTGGAAGGAACTGTAAAGAACATTACAGACTTTGGTGCTTTCATGGATCTTGGTGGCTTAGATGGTTTGTTGTATATCACTGATATTTCATGGGGACGTATTTCTCATCCTTCTGAAGTATTGAAATTGGATCAGAAGATCAATGTGGTGGTATTGGATTTTGACGATGAGAAAAAAAGAATCAGCCTTGGTTTGAAACAACTCACTCCTCATCCATGGGATGTATTACCTGAAACAATTGCAGAAGGAAATGTGGTGAAAGGGAAAGTGGTCAACATTGAAGATTATGGTGCATTCCTGGAGATCATGCCCGGTGTGGAAGGGTTGGTTCACGTATCTGAAATTACATGGGCAAACACTCCGATCAACGCCAAAGAATTTTTCAAATTAGGCGATGAGCATGAAGCTAAAATAGTAACGTTGGATAAAGCAAACAGGAAGATGAGTCTTTCTATCAAACAGCTTTCTCCCGATCCATGGAATGATATTGAAACGAGATTCCCGGTTGGAAGCCGGCATACTGGTTTAGTGAAAAACATCACTAATTATGGTGTATTTGTAGAACTGGTTCCCGGCATTGGTGGGATGATCCATATCAGCGACCTGAGCTGGTTGAAGAGGTTTAATCATCCAGGTGATTATACAAAAGTGGGGCAAAATATCGATGTAGTGATCCTCGGTATTGATAAAGAAAATCGCAAACTGCAATTGGGCCATAAACAACTGGAAGAAGATCCCTGGAATACTTTGCAGGATACATTTGCTATCGGAACCATTCATGAAGGAACGGTGAGCCGCAGAGATGATAAAGGCGCAATTGTACAGTTGCCTTATGGTTTGGAAGGTTTTGCTCCTAATCGTCATCTTGCCAAAGAAGATGGCAAGAGCATTGCCGCAGATGAAACTGCTCAGTTTATGGTGATCGAGTTCGATCGTAATGAAAAAAGGATCGTACTTTCTCATGCCCGGGTTTGGGAGCAAAGCAAGATCGAAGAAAAAGATGCTGCTAAAAAAGAGGCTCGCACCGAGGCTGAAAAGACCCGTAAAGCCGTTAAAAACGTACAAAGCAAAGTCGAAAAAGCCACCCTGGGAGATTTAGGTGTTTTAGCCGATCTTAAAAAGAAAATGGAAAGTGGAGAGAACACCGAAGAGACAGGCGTAGAGTAGTCATTATCATAGATTTAAGCTATCAAAAAAAAGCCCTTGTTATAAGGGCTTTTTTTTGATAGCTATTGCATTTATGAATTCTTGTTATTATTTTTGTTTCACTTATTCACTCTTTTTCCTCACTATCCTACGCTTAAACTTTCCTATCCAAGAATTTACCAAAGCAAAATCCTTTTTTTCTGAAAAGCTCATAAGATTTCCTGGAATAACTATTCCCGGATATCCTGTATGTCTATGAAAGAGTCAACGACCTGTTGTAAACTTTTTAAAACATAAACCTGAGCAGCATGAAACAGAATTACAAAATCCTGGTAGGTATGTGCCTACTTATCAGTAATTACATTTTAGCACAGCCGACCGTACCGGCCAATCCCGCATCCGGGAATGCAAACAATTGCACAACCAATTCTTCAATTTTAACTTGTCCGGCAAATAGTAGTGGTGTCACTACTAATTTTGCAAGCGGATCCTACAATCGAGGTAACAATGGAAATCACCTTGGCGCAGGAGCCGTTTGGAGATTTACCAATATTACTACTATTAGTGGGGTACAGGTGAATGCAGAAGTTACAATTGACGCAGTTTCAAATGCAACACTTGCATCAATTGATGATGATGGAGCTGTGGATCAAAATAATAACTCTATTCAAAGTTTTTTTGCTCCAAGAATTACTACGGGAAATAGATCTTCTGATACAAGGGGATACGTACAATTTACAATGGCCTTTTTTGATAATTCAAACGGAGGATTTTCTACCCCAAAAATTTTAACCAACTTGAATTTTGTACACCTCGATATTGATGGAAATGGAAACTCTTCCAGCTGGTTTAGAGAAACCGGAAATGCCTTGAGTTATGGTTCAGGAAATCCAACGGTAATTGCCAATTCTTCCACTGAACTGGTTTCATATAGTTATACGGATAACACGACTTCACCCGGTGGATCCTTCGTGGGCTATGCAGGTTCTGTGTATGAACGTAGCGGTGTTTCTCTTTGCGCTGAGATTGCTGCTGCGTACAGATATAATTCAGTAGGTAGAAGCTCTATCACTTTCCGGATGGGGTATGATTATAAGAAAGGATCAGGCTCAAATCTTTCTTCGAACACCCGTCAATACGGAGCTACATTCGGGTGTTTCAATTTCCCGCAGGAAGCACCTTTACCGGTGAAGCTGTTATCTTTCAGTGGTTCATATCGTAACCAGGTTACAACATTGAATTGGCAAACTGCCAATGAGATCGACTTTGATCATTATGAGATTCAAAGAAGCTCCAATGGTTCTGATTTTGCCAGCGTTGGTACTCAAGCTCCAAGGGGAAATAATATGTCCTCCAGAGAGGAATATCAATACAGCGATAATCTTAGCAATGTAAATGGAAATGTATTTTATTACAGGTTGAAGATGGTTGATATTGACGGAAAATCTGTGTACAGTAATGTTGTCCTGATCAGGAAAGATGAGAAAAGCATAAATGGTATCAGCATTGCCCCGAATCCGGTAGTAAATGGAATGGCCAATGTTCGCTTTACTTCATCAACTGGCGGTACGGTAGAATTGCGGGTAATTGACCTGGCAGGGAAAGTAGTATTGCGCCAGCAAAACCAGGTGTATGAAGGAAATAACAGTATCACGTTAAATGAGCTTGGTCGCTTGCAACCCGGTATATATACCATCCAGGTTTCGGATGGTGAATTGTTGGTCGCATCAAAATTTTCTTTGATAAAATAAAAAACTAATTCTCTTTTGGATACCCATTATAAGGCCCCGATCCCGGGGCTTTATTTTTATATCTATAGATTAACTGCGAACTAATAGTTAAAGTAATTTGTTGCTATTGTTTTAATTTACATTCTTATTGCTTGTCATAAATTGATCTGCTGATGAGTTCATTCAGTGAGCGGTTAAGAAATATAAGCCTGGTTCGGAAATTGGTTTATTTTATCGTCGGTTCGGCATCCTATCCGGGATTGGCTGTTATAAATAAATTGAAAATTACCGGGGCCGGGCAATTGAAAAAGCTACCGGGGCAAAATGTATTATTCGTCAGTAATCATCAAACATATTTTGCTGACGTTATTACATTTCTTCATATTTTTTCTGCCGTAAAATGGGGAAAGAAGAACCGCCTTGGTGTTCCTTATTATTTGTTGAATCCATTTACAAGAGTGTATTATGTTGCGGCGGAAGAGACCATGAAAGGAAGCTGGATCAGCCGCCTTTTTACATTGGCAGGGGCATTGACAGTAAAAAGAACCTGGGTTAAGAATACAAAAGATGTAAGAAAAGCACTCGATCCGTCTGACACAAGAAAAATACAGAGAGCATTGGAAAAAAACTGGGTGATCACTTTTCCCCAAGGCACTACCAAGCCTTTTGCACCGGGAAGAAAAGGAACGGCGTTTATCATCAAACAAAATAAACCGATAGTGATCCCGGTTGTGATCAGCGGGTTCTGGCGGGCTTTTAATAAAAAAGGATTGCGGTTTAAAAAGAAAGGCATTTTGCTTTCCGTTACTTTCAAAGAACCTTTGAATATTGATTACGATGCTCCTTCGGAAGTGATTTTAGAACAGGTGATGGATGCAATAGAACAAAGCAAGAAATACATGATGATGGGAAAACATCATTGGAAAAC
>DASZPW010000250.1:0-14018 GCA_035550155.1 Chitinophagaceae bacterium
TGACGATCTGAACGGAAAATTTGAATTTGTTTATAAAGAAGGAAAACCTTTTCTGCGGGTGCTGGACAGCAGCATCAAAAGAGTGGTAGCGGTGCCGCAGCCGGTGCGACCGGTTATTGTAACGCAACAACCCGAAGTGGCAGAGCCGGAAGTGCAGCAGGAAGAAATAAAAGTATCAGAGCGTATCGGGATTGTTTTCAATTTTAATAAAAAAAATTATCCTTATTTCAGCATTGATGCAATCAGCGGAGAAACCAATGAAAAAGGAGATGGCTTTGCCGGTAAAGCGGAAAAACTGGATCTGAGTCGCTATGTGAACACGGATCATTTATGCGATGAAGACAAACAGATACTTGCTACGCTCCGCAAACTGCAGGAAGGAGAGATCAATAAATACATCAGCCGTAATTCACCCTTCTCCGGTATTTGGGAAAATATCATTCACCAGGAAACAGATGACCTGCCGGATGAAACCAAAGAACTGATGGCGGAATATCTTTTACCCAAATTGAAAAAATTATTTATTGCATCCACACAAAGTCCGCTTGTTTTTTTATTGCCGGATAAAAAAACATTTAAAACAAATAATCTCGAACCGCTACAGGTAATGCTTGATGAAGCAACACCACATTTCCTGGTAAAAAGCCCGATAGCTATCGGTGCTCATTACAATATTCAGTGCCGTGTAAGAATGGCCGGAATGGAATATGATCTTGGAAGTAACGAAAGTACCGGCCCACTGTTTTTCCTGTACAATCACCAGATCCATTTATGGAAAAATATCGATGTCATTCATCTTGTAGAAAAATTTTTACCGGATGGAACTATGTCCGTTCCTTCAGATGAGTGGGCAAAAACTTTGTATCAATTCATAGTACCGCTGGCAAAAGAATATAAAGTGGACTTTGACCGGTCATTGATCAGCGAAGTAAAAGACGGAGATCCAGAAGTGAAATTATTTTTGGCAGAGAAAGGAGATTACCTGGTTTTTCAACCATCGTTTACGTATAAGGGATATGAAACAAAAGCAAAAGATAGAGATGAGATCGTTGTGCCGGTGGAAGACAAAGTGATGATCGTTCACCGGAATCGTGAAAAGGAAAATACATTTATTCAAAAGCTGCAGGCGCTGCATTCTAATTTTATTTACAACGAAGACACTGCATCGCTGGCATTGCGTGGCACAGATGTATTAAAGAACAACTGGTTCTTTTTGTTTGTTGATGCAATGAAGGAAATGAAAACGCCGGTGTTTGGCTTTGAGGCATTAAAGAATTTCCGTTTCAATACTGCAAAACCTCAGACAAGAATTTTTATCAGCAGCAATACAGATTGGTTCGATGCGAAAGTGGATATTGTTTTCGGTGATCAGAAAGTTACTGTGGCCGAAGTGAAAAAGGCGCTGGCCAATAAACAACAGTTCGTGCAACTTAATGACGGCACCCTGGGGATCTTACCGGAAGAATGGATCAAAAAATATTCGTTGTTGTTCAGGGTAGGAGAAGGAAAAGCGAATTCATTAAAATTATCCCGCTACCATCTCAGCGTGGTGGATGAATTATATGAGACCCGTGATGAAAATGAACTGGTAGTTCAGTTGGAAGAAAAATATAACCGGCTGCGTGAATTCAATAAGATCAATGAAATTCAGCCGCCGGAACATCTCAAGCCGGTGTTGCGGCCATACCAGGTTGCCGGTTATCAATGGTTGAATTATCTGAGCGAGATCGGCTGGGGGGGAATTTTAGCGGATGATATGGGTTTGGGAAAAACAGTACAAGCGTTATCTTTTTTAGAGCAATACAAAAAACAAAACAATCAAATACGGGCTCTGGTGATTTGTCCCACAACGCTTATATATAATTGGGAAAATGAGATACGGAAATTCACGCCGGAATTAACGTACCGGATCCATCATGGCGGAGCAAGAGTGAGGACCAAAGAAGAATTTCTCGGACATGATATTACCATTACAACATATGGCACTTTGCGCAGCGATATCAAGGTCATGGTGGGTGTGGAATTTGATTATTTGATATTGGATGAATCGCAGGCGATAAAAAATCCGGCGAGCAAAGTAACCAAAGCTGCCGGATTGCTGAATGCTAAACACCGGCTTTGCATGAGCGGTACACCACTTCAGAATAATACATTCGACATATTTGCGCAAATGAATTTTTTGAATCCGGGCATGTTAGGCACTATGGAGTTTTTCCGCCAGGAGTTTGCCATGCCGATTGATAAATTTGGTGAAGAAGACAGAAAAGAACATTTGAAAAAGATCTTATACCCGTTCATTTTGCGCCGAACGAAAGAACAGGTGGCAAGAGACCTTCCCGAAAAACAGGAAATGATCCTTTTTTGTGAAATGGAAGATGAGCAGCGAAAAATTTATGATGCCTATCGGAATGATTTTCGGGATAAGATCATGGGAACGATACAAGAGCAGGGCATTCAGCGATCACAGCTTACTATTTTGCAGGGATTAATGAAGCTGCGTCAGATCTGCGATTCGCCGGCGATCCTGAATGAGCAGGAAAAATTTGAAAATCATTCTATCAAACTGGAAGAGCTGACAAGAGAGATCACCGAAAACATCAGCAATCACAAAGCGTTAGTCTTTTCCCAGTTTCTGGGTATGTTATCTCTTATCAAAGAAAAGCTGAATGAGCTCGGCGTGAAGTATGAATATTTTGACGGCAGCACTTCAGCGCCGGATCGGGAAACAGCAATTCAAAGTTTTCAGAATGATGAAAGCGTCCGGGTATTTTTAATTTCATTGAAAGCCGGAGGTGTAGGATTGAATCTTACTGCAGCCGATTACGTATACATCGTTGATCCGTGGTGGAACCCGGCAGTGGAGCAACAAGCTATTGACCGGACACATCGCATCGGACAAACGAAAAATATTTTTGCGTACCGCATGATCTGTAAAGACACCATCGAAGATAAGATCCTGAAACTTCAGGAAAAAAAGCGGGCCCTTGCCAAAGATCTTATTGCTGACGATACTTCATTTGTGAAGAGTCTGACCAAAGAAGATGTGGAATATTTATTTAGTTAAAGGCTTTTTATTCAATGATCCTTTCGGCGGGTGAATAGCGAACCTCCCCATACATACTGAAATAAAAAATGTCCCGGCTCAACGGGACATTTATAATGAATGGGTCAGTAAGGATAGTTTACTTTCTTCTCGAAAAACTTCCTGCTGCATGCGATGAACCAGATATAAAAACTGCCAGCACAGACTTGAACAAACGGAAAACATTCAGTGACGGTTTGTAATACTGGTGATAGATCTTAGCTTGTTCATGGGCATGTACGATATGTTTGTGTTTCATACTTACGGTATTTTAGTTTAAGTGTAACGAAAAATGGGTTAGTAAATTATATAATCTAAACGTCATTAACTAATTTTTTTCATTTTTTTTAATGTTAAAAGCCGAATTGAAAAGAGTATATCCGTAAAAACCCCTGCAATGATTACGATTTTATAAAACGTTCCGAGCCGGTCATCGGCGATCTTTTTGATAATTGTAAGGACAGGATCGTTGAAAAAAGCGATTCTTTATTAACCTTGCTTAACATTAAACCAAACCAAATTAACCCGGGAAAAAATCTGATCAGAATATTTTCGTAGGAGAAAATTATAGCTATGAGAAAAATATACTTCCTGTTTTTTCTTTTGACCGCACTTTCGGCCAGTTCCTTTGCTCAAAAAAACGGAACTATAAAGGGAGTTGCGTTTGATACATCAGCGAAACAACCTGTTGCTGCTGCTACTATAACTTTAATGCAGAAAAAAGATTCTTCACTGGTAAGTTTTACCCTCACAGATAATAAAGGGTATTTTGAATTAAAAGGTATTCCCTATGGAGAATACAGGTTGCTGATAACGCATGTCAATTACCGAAACAGCAACGAATATTTTACGATTGACGATAACAAAAAAAATATTGATCTCGGCAATATCATTATAAATGATAAAAACAAAGTACTGGACGAGGTGGTGGTTAAAAACGAAGCGCCGCCTGTGACGATCATAAATGATACGATACAATACAATGCAAATTCATTTAAAACAGCTCCTAATGCTAACGTGGAACAACTTCTGAAAAAGCTTCCCGGTGTGACGGTTGATAAAGATGGAACAGTGAAAGCGCAGGGAGAAAAAGTGCAGAAAGTTCTGGTGGATGGAAAAGAATTTTTTGGTAACGACCCTAAGATAGCAACCAAAAATCTTCCCGCTGATGCGGTAGATAAAGTGCAGGTATATGATAAGCAAAGCGACCAGGCACAGCTCACCGGTTTTGATGATGGGAATTATGAAAAAACGATCAACCTGAAATTAAAAGAAGATAAAAAGAAAGGCGCTTTCGGAAAGATCACTGCCGGCGGTGGCACGGACGGACGATACGAAGGAAAACTCAATGTAAATTCTTTCAAAGGAGCCCGGCAAATGTCTGTGATCGGCATGGGTAATAATGACAACAGCGAAGGATTCACCTTTATGGATATTTTGAATTTCACCGGGGCGCTGAGCCAGTTAAAAGGTGGTGGCGGAAATATCAGTATCAATATTGGACCAAATGATCCCGCTTCTTCACTGCTAGGCGGCAACGGAAACGCAGGAATAAAAACTGTTTGGGGCGGGGGTTTGAATTATAATAATATTATCGGTAAAAAAATAGATCTCCAGAGCAATTATTTTTACAACCACTACGAACCCAATACCAGGAGTCACATTCAGCGTCAGTATCCCGATTCTTCTGTCTATGTTCAGAATTCATTTTCTGATAACCTGAATAATAATAATAGACTTAACATGAATGTGCTATACCAGATAGATTCCAGCACATCACTCCGGATCATTCCTTCGTTAAGCGTTCAGCAAACCAGGAATCGCTCGCAGAATGATTATCAAACATTATCCGCTGCTAACAAATTAGTGAATGAAGGCTCCGCCATGAATACATCCAACACTGATGGATTTAATTTTCAAAACAATCTTTTGTTTCGTAAAAAATTGAAAAAAAGAGGAAGAACTTTTTCGCTGTCATTGCAAACTAGTCTTAATAATAGTAATGGAGACGGAAGTAATCAATCGGTCACCGGATTTTATAATCCCGATGGATCATTGAACAGGAGAGATACCCTGAACCAGCGATTCACAACAGACGGGAACCTGCGTGGATATAATGCTAAAGCCATTTATACAGAACCATTATTCAGAAGATCATTGCTCGAGTTTAGTGTGGGCAGAAGTGACAGCAAGAACACTTCGGATAAGATTACAAAAGATTACAATGGACTCAATGGGAAATACGATCAGCTCAACCCGGAACTGAGTAATAATTATTCTAACATGTATGGTTATACAACTGCAGGAATAAGGATGCGTACGCAAAAAAGCAGGTACAATTATATGATCGGTGCTTACTGGCAACAGGCCGACCTGCAGGGAACTATTATCAGCGGGACAAAAGATTCAGTGATCAAAAAGAGCTTTTATAATATTTTACCTACGGCGAGATTCCAGTATAATTTTACAAAATTCAAAACATTTGTGGTCAATTATACTTCAAGTACAAATCAACCCGGCATGTCTCAGTTGCAACCTGTGCCAGATGTAAGCGATCCATTGAATATCAAAGTAGGGAACCCGGATCTGAAACAGGAATTCACGCATAACATACAGGGCAACCTGAACCTCATCAGTCCATATAGGAATAGAAACCTTTTTTTATTCTTTACTATGCAAAAAACGCAGAATAAGATCGTGAATTATGATTCGCTGGATCAGTTTGGTGTTCGATATAGCAAACCGGTGAATGTAAGTGGAGTGTATAATTTTTCAGGAAATCTGAACATGGGTGCGCCGGTACGTTTTCTAAAAGGAATGTTTAGCCTCGGAACTTCTGCTAATTATAATAAGAGCAAACAATATATTAATAGTGGTGTTAGATCAGGTGGTGGCGGATCTGCAGCGCCAGTGCTCACCAATGTCAATACGTTTTCACTTGGTCCTAACCTGAGGTTGGATATGAACCCGGGAAATAGTTTGAGCATTGCTGTATCAGCACAGTTGAATTATAATCATGCGGTGTATTCAAAGTTCGCACTGCTTAATACCAAATATGTAAGCCAGGAATATGAAGCAGATGTGGACTGGCAATTACCCAAAAACTTTTTCTTCTCCACCGATTTTACTTACAGCATCAACAACCAGCTTTCTTCGGGATTCAACACCAATATTCCCATCTGGAATGCGAGCATCAGCAAAATGATGTTGAAATACAACCGTGGAGAATTAAAGTTCCGTGTGTCTGACCTGTTGAATCGCAATACCGGTATCAGCCGCACAACCAACCAGGGATATATTGAAGATTCGCAGGTGACGACGCTGCGCCGCTTTTTTATGATCAGCTTCACGTATAGTTTAAGTAAAACAGGATTGAATAACCCCGGAGGCCCGGGAGGAATGAGAGTGATTGTGAAATAACGTTGTAGCATTGGCGATGTTACGTGTATTGTTTGCCATTTGCTGCTGCTTTCTTTATGCCATTGTTGGTGGTTGTTTTTTTTGTTCTATTGTAAACTACGGCAACAACAGTATAATTTAACTTCACTACAGCCGCAAACATTTTTCCCATCATTAAAACTGCAATTTCCAAACCTTGTCATAATAGCCATCATTGTTCTCGCCGGAAGTGCCAACAACGTAGATGTCGTTATTCACTGCTATTATAAACGAAGGACTCACTTCCTGGTCCAGTATGCCAACCGTCCATGAATCATTCAATCCATCATAAATGTCAAACATATTTTTTATGGGGCCATTCCATACGAAGAATACATACCTGTTTCCGCTTCGGGCAACACTGTACTGACTAAAGGAATTCGATTGAAACAAGCAGGAAAATTGTGTTTCGGGTGTTGTAAGGATTTCCACTTCATTGGTCATACCATTATTCAGATTGCCGCCGGCTAATATATTCTTTCCACGCATGCCGACTCCTGCCATTCCGTATTTGGGTTTGCTTAATTCATCTTCGGACCATGAACTGGAAGTTGGATCATAAATATCTATTTTGGAATAAGGAGTACCACCCTCAATAGAAGAAGATCCACCGGCAAAATATAATTTACCCTGTGAATTGGTCGCCGTGATCTGGTAACGGGGCTGGCTTAACGATTTTGATGTCCATCTATTAGAACCGGGATTATATATATCAATAGCAGAACCGCCGGCAAAATAAATTCCTCCGGCACCGACAACAGAGGAATACCAGCCGGGTCGTGGCAATTCAAGCGTAGACCAGAAATCGGTACTCATATCATATACGTCGATCCGTGATGATTGAGCCGGCCTGGCTCCGGATATAGCGGAACCTCCGGCGAAATACACTTTATTCCCGGAAGCAACAGCCGTAAGCCCCCATCTTGCTTCGCTAAGTTCCGCAGTGCTCCATGCATTTGTCGTAACGTCATAAATATCTACTCGTGATGAAGGATGTAATCCGGGAGAAGTAGGGGGCGTGGTTCCTCCGGCAAAGAATATTTTATTTCCCGACACAACAACAGCACCAAGTTTTCTTTTGATGCTCAGATTACCAACTGGTATTAGTTGTGCAGCAACAGTTGGCCTGTTGTAATTACTTGTAGTTACCAATAACGTATCATCATCAGTTGCTCCTTCATTATCTGTTACCGTCAGTTTGAATTGATACGTGCCCGGGGTAATATTAGTAACGGTAGTAACAGCGGCGGTAGGATTAGTAATAGTTATGGCAATATTATCTCCCAAAATTAAAGACCATTGATAAGCCACAACAGTTCCGTCCGGATCGGTAGAAGACGACCCATCCAATGTAATAAAAGAAGGCTCCATCGAGCAGTTCTGAAGATTATACAGCACCTGTTGATCAGGGCCCGCCCTGGCAATAGGCGGTTTGTTGGGTGAAGCATTCACGGTGATTTGTATAGTGTCTTTATCCGTTAATCCACCGGCATCTCTCACGGTCAACTCAAAACTATAAACACCCTGTACCATATTATTGACCTGCAGTTTTATTGATACCGGGTCAGAAATAGTGGGCAACGATGGGCCCGATATCATACTCCAGGCGTAGTCAGTAATGTTATTATCAGGATCCCAGGATTGACTGCCATCCAATAAAATGGAATTTACCGGCAACACAAGAATGGTATCTGCTCCGGCAACTGCAACTGGCGGATGATTTACCGGAGCTTTATCCACAGTGACATTGACAGTATCTTTTCCTGAAAGGCCACCATTATCAGTTACCGTTAATACGAAACTATAAACTCCTTCAGCAAGTCCTTTAACAGTGGTTTTATTTGCAGAAGCCGTAGTGATCGAATAAGAAGAAGGGCCGGAAAGGTATTTCCAGTTAAATGAAACAATGCTTCCATCCGGATCTTTTGAGGCGCTTCCATCCAGTAGTACACTATCCGTTGGCAAAGCAATGAACTGATCTTTTCCGGCATTGGCAATAGGTGGCTGGTTCTTGCCGAAACAACCATCGCAGGTGATCTCCTGCTGGCAGGAGGAAAGAATTAAAAATCCGGCCAGGAAAATGCAGGCAAGAATTTTTACAGCATGATTCATTTGCTTTTTTATTCGGGCTTGAATAGTGAAAATAATAAATTTTACACCGTTGTTAGAGATTGAATAGAGGTTTCCTGTTTATTGGGGAACTACAGTAATATTACGATGAGGCGGGAATTGATAATGAGTTTTCCGGCGCTTATTATGACTGAACTATAGCTTGGTATTTGGTGTGGTGAATTAAATGAGGAGATCCGAGTAATTAAACACTAAAAAGGACGTAAAACGCTCCATAATCAAAACGATTTATTTTTTTTTGGGATTTAATTTAAATTCATATCAGCTCTATTTATTCTAAAGGAAATCTTTTAAATAAAAAACCTCTGCATTGCAGAGGCCTTTCATTCATGGCTAAATAATTAAATCAGTTACCAAATCGGAATTGTCGATTTCCGCCCTGGTTGTTCTTTTGCATTTCTTCCATCATCTTGTCTCTCTCTTTATTGAATTCCTCAGGAGTGTAATGTTTTTTACCGGAAGGCGTTTTGATTGATGCTACATCCGTTTTTTCTGAAATATCCAATGCTTTATAAACTTGTCTTCCATCATGGATGTCCATTTCAAGGATCAGCCCGGGGAGTTGTCCCTGGAATTCTGCCGGTCCTGCAGAAACCGGGATATCCGTAGTGAACCATGCCACAATATTGGAGGTGTCTTCCACTTCTTTACGTTCCATCTTGCCATTATCCATGTTCATCATCGTTCGTTTGTTGTATTGAGTGCTTGTGGCTTTACGGCAAAGGTGATTTAAAATGGTTTTTGTTTCATCGCTTAATTTCCATTTCATAGGGCGAATGCTGTCTTCAACAATAAATCTTTTATCGAACACTTCTTTTTGCTCTATTTTTTTGGCTGCATCAAAATTGCAATACATCACATCATCGGCGCCTGCCACCACCATCCGGATCTGCATACCATTTCCTCCGAAAGTATTGTCATCATCATTATTATCCTGCGGAGCCTGTTTCCAGAGAGACTGACTGTTTGCAAAGCTCAACTCAAATTTGTCTGTTCTTGATTTGGGGATCATTCGTTCCATTTCATCATTTGCACCGGCAAAACGTATCTGAATTTGTGTAGTGCGTTCATAAATCACAGTGCCTTGCTTTTGCTGCGACCACGCAAGAGAGGATAGAAAAAAAGCGACACCTGTATTCAGTATTTTCTTCATAATGTTTGATTTTAGATCGAAGCTAAACCCTACGCCCTGCAAGTTAAGTTAAGCCACCTTTCAATAAGGTTAATAAAGGTTAATTGAGAAAAAAGAGCCGGAAACAATGATCTAAATTTGTGAACCCAAGAAATTTTATGAAACGACTTCACTGGTTAGCCATATTAATGACGATCACCATTCTCGGCATTGCCGGCTTCCAGGCTTTCTGGTTGAAGCAAACGTATGACCGGGAAAAAAAGAACCTTGCTTTTAAAGCAGAAGTTGCATTTGTCAATACGGTTCATAACCTGCAAGCATCCAAGCTTAAATTGAGTAAGATATTTTCAGACAGTTTGCTTCCGAAGAAACGAATTTATTTCAACGAGAAATTTCCCGGCACTGTGGATTATGGAATCGATCCAAGGGGGAATATGGTTACTACGATTAAAGTGCTTCAGGACAAGATCAGGGATTCCTTATTTAAAAAACCTTTGAAAAAGCCCGGAATGGTTATTTCAATGGACAACACCATTTATTATAAAAGAGATTCTACTCCGCCTTCAGGGGATGCTTCAATGATAGATCCGGAAAGTAAGACAACGGAGATCAGGCAAAGAAAAGACGGAGAGATCATGTTGCGGTTTTTATCAGATGTGGATTCGTTGCAGGATACTATAAAAGTAAAAGAGATCAAAACTGCTTATTCAGATGCACTGAAGAAACAAAAAATACAAGTGCCCTTTACTGTGACAAGGGTCGATAGCGCTGATAAGCATTCCAACGAACCGGGCTCCAATGAGGTAACGATCGGGTTTGTGCATCCGATCACTTATAAAATGGATATAGGAAATTCTTTTCCTTACCTGCTGAAACAAATTTCATCTCCGATCATTTTTTCGATCTTTCTTGTCGGAGTTACCATTTTATCCTTTTTATTATTATACCGCAGTTTATTGCGGCAACATAAACTGGCGCAACTGAAAAATGAATTCATCAGCAATATCACGCATGAATTAAAAACACCGATCGCCACCGTTGGGGTTGCTATTGAAGCACTGAGAAATTTTAATGCACTCCAGGATCCGCAGCGAACGAAAGAATACCTTGATATTTCCTCGAACGAATTGCAGCGGCTAAGCCTGCTGGTTGATAAAGTGCTTAAGCTATCCATGTTTGAACAAAAGGAAATAGAACTAAAAAAAGAGACATTTGATCTGAAGCAATTGACCGAGGAGGTCATGAACACTATGAAACTTCAGTTTGAAAAATATGGCGCAAAAGTGAGCTTGCGGGCAGAAGGCGACCGGTTTGTTATTAAAGCCGACAAACTTCATATCACTAGCGTTATTTACAACTTATTGGATAATGCTTTGAAATATTCAATAGAAAACCCGGTCATCGAAGTATTGTTGAAGTCGTACGAAGAACATGTTGCATTAAGTGTAAAAGATAATGGAATAGGAATTCCTGCTGAATACAAAGGAAAAGTGTTTGATAAATTTTTCAGAGTACCTAGCGGTGATAAACATAATGTCAAAGGATATGGCTTGGGGTTAAGTTATGTATCAGAAGTAGCAAAACATCATATGGGATTTAGTACGGTGGAAAGCGAGCCGGGTAAAGGAAGTATCTTTACTGTCAACATTCCTTATAAAGAAGCTTCGGTTATTCATTATAGTGATCATAGTAAAATTGTAAAAGGGAAAATAAAAATTGGCTACTAAGATTTTATATATGGAGGACGAATTGTTTCTCGGCAAGATAGTCCGGGAAACATTGGAGAGCCGCGGCTTTGAAGTGATCATGGAAAGTGACGGAGCCAAAGCGACAGAATTATTTAAAAAGTCACAGCCGGATATTTGTGTACTTGATGTGATGCTTCCTAATAAAGACGGGTTCACTATTGCAGATGAGATCAGGGAAATAGATGAAGATGTTCCGATCATTTTCCTGACAGCAAAAACACAGACGGAAGATGTGGTGAAAGGATTCAATCTCGGCGGGAATGATTATATCCGCAAGCCGTTCAGTATGGAAGAATTGATCGTTCGTATCCAGAATTTATTACGTAATAAGTCAGAGGCTCCGCAAAAGATCAGCAGCGATAAAGTGACGATCGGAAAGTACAGTTTCCAGGTGAATCGCCAGGTATTGAGCAACGGCAAAGAAGATCGGAAACTTTCTTATAGAGAAAGTGAATTATTGAAACTTCTTTATTTGAACCGTGATAAGATCATTGATCGCAAAGACATTCTCAATCTGCTTTGGGGAAATGATTCCTTTTTTAATTCAAGGAACCTCGACGTGTACATCACCAAACTCCGCAGTTATTTAAAAGACGATCCTTCGCTGGAGATCATCACGATCAAAGGAATTGGTTACCGCTTTGTGGTGACCTGATTATTTATTTATCTGTTTTCTTAAAAACCTGGTTGGAGAAAGGGGGCGAATCCGGAATTTTTACATCATTAAAAGAGTAGTTCACGGCCCGGTGGCATTTATTGCATGTGTTGGTTAGCAACACAAAATTATTTTTGAATTGAGTCATATTTTTTTTCTGAATAGCGGCATTCACACTGTCTAATGCCGGTTCGATCATCGAAACTGATTTGGACTCGCTGCGTTCCGTCTCATATTTTTTTATGGCATCTACATTTTCCATGATCTCATGAATTTCAAAATCGGCGAGGTCCCAGTTTTCATTAATGCCGGCAAACCATAGTTTGGCATGATGTGCCTGTATGCCCGACATGAATTCTCCGAACCCGGGTTTGTAACTATTATTCACTTTTTGCTCCAGGCTGTCAATGCGTGATTGCAATTTTTTCACTTCGGCGTTTTCATTGCTGCAGGAAAAAAATAAAATTGAGATGATAGCAAGAAATATAATTTTTTTCATGATAGAATATTTTATTGTAGCGATGATAAAGTTAAATTCAATACATCAGTTTGGTTTTATAAATGTTCTGAAAAACCAGATCTTCAGCAGGTCGGCAGTTAGAACATATAATAAAACGATTCCAAACATTGCCAAGAGCACCGTAGCTGATAACTGCACCAATCCAAGTTCGGGGCTAACCGGAAGATATGGCAATATGATCGTCAATATGAGTGCCAGGGCACTCAACAGGAAAAGATATTTTCCGGGCAAACTTTTGATAAATGATCTCCTGGTTCGAATGATAAAAAGAATGAATAATTCTGTCAGCACCGATTCAATGAACCACCCGGTTTGGAAAGTGCTTTCTTTCGCCTTTAAAACATATAAAAGGGTAAGAAAAGTGATCATATCAAATAAAGAACTGTGAATGCCGAAGAACACCATATAATTCCGGATCAGTTTCATATTCCATTTGCCCGGCCGATCAAGTTGTTCTTCGTCCACATTATCAGAAGCAACGGAGAGATAAGGAAAATCAGTAAGAAAATTTGTCAGTAAAATTTGTTTGGGTAGCATCGGTAAAAACGGGAGCAGCAACGATGCAGCTGCTACGCTGAACATGTTGCCAAACGTAGCGCCGGTATTGATGAAAATATATTTAAGAGTATTGGCAAATGTTTTTCTTCCTTCCCGGATACCATCGGCAAGCACCATCAGGGTTTTTTCCAGCAAAACAAAATCAGCCGCATCACGGGCCACATCAGTGGCATTGTCAACGGAGATACCCACATCGGCTGCATTGATGGCGCCTACATCGTTAATACCATCGCCCATATATGCTACAGTAAAATTTTTTCGTAATGTTTGTATGATCCTCTCTTTTTGGCGTGGCTCCACTTCTGCGAAAATATGAGTAGCCACTACCCGTTGCTCCAGCGCTTCAGTACTCATTGAATCAACTTCATCACCGGTAAGAATAACCGGGCGGGGAATACCTATATTTTTTCCAATGCTGGCAGCTACAGTTTTGTTATCCCCGGTGATGATTTTGATATCCACCTGTAATGTGTTCAAAGCATTCATCGCATCAATGATACCGGTCTTCACGGGATCCTGCAATGTTATGAAGCCGGCGAAAGTCATATCCCTTTCATCATCCTTCGAAATAGTTTCAGTGGTGATTATTTTATAACAAACCCCCACGGCACGAAAACCATTTTCCCCGAATTGAATAAACTGCTCCTGTATCTGATCCAAATGTTTTTCGATGGCTTCCGTTATTGTATCATTGATCCGAACATCGCTACAGACATCTAAAATATTTTTCACTGCTCCTTTTGTAATCAATAATT
>DASZPW010000251.1:0-2979 GCA_035550155.1 Chitinophagaceae bacterium
AAGCATTGGCGATGTGGCGATGTTCATTGAACGTCTGGCCCGGTGTGACTCCTGATCAAGGACTCAATAGCTCATTGTACATTCTAATGCCCGGCTTTATTGGTTAGCTGTAACTGTAGCTGCCAACAAAAAGGAAGCATATTCAGCATACCGTCATTTTGCCAATGCAATGTTAGCGTTTCGGCTTTTTGTTTAGGTTTTTAGTATTGCATACGGTAAAGACATACTATTTGTCATTTACATTTTGTAATGTAAACATAGTTGTGTCCAACCGGAACCTTTCCTTTGCCCTCGCACTCAGGACAAGCTTCAAGATATCCGTCATTATTTACTTTTCCCAATCCGCAGCAAACCCTGCAGGTTTGGTAATAGTCGCCTTTCCCCTGGTTGGGGTCATTCGTAGTTGTTGGATTTTTTGTTTGCGTATTCGGATAGGCATCAAGCGTAATAGTAGTCGTTGTATTTTGTTGCTGGAGTTTCAACGCCGCATCAAGATTTGCCTTTGCCATGGCATTATTCGGGTTTATTTCCAAAGCTTTTCTGAAATCAGCGATCGCTTCATTAATTTTATTCATCTTGCGATAAACCCAGCCACGATTGTTGTACAAATATGATTCCGGCTGGTAACCTAACTTCATAGTAACATCTATGGCTTTGGTATAATTTGCGATCGCTTCATTGTTTTTTCCGGCATTATCGTAGCAAAATGCAAGATTGGCAAAAGAGATATTTGCTGATGGGTTTATTTCCACGACTGTTTGAAAATACGAAATAGCTTTTTCCCATTGTTGCTGGTCCCTGGCAATCAATCCGAGCAAATTCCAGGTGAGTTCGTTATTGGGATTGAGTGACTTTGCTTTTTCTGCGAATAGGGTCGCATTTGCTAAATCTTTTTTATCCCAATATGTTCCAGCCAGTTCAATATTCGCAGTATCGTTATTGGGCTCAAGTGTAATGGCTTGCTGCAACAGTTTGATGGCTTCGTCATAATTTTTATTTTTCTTATAAGTCTTTGCCTGTTCTACCAGGTCTTTCGCACTGGTTTTAGGCGTAAGCATGTTGGAAACAGCATCTGACCACTCTTTTGTCAAGGTTTGATTGTTCGTAGCTGTAAGATCCGGTGCCTTTTCTTTTACCGGTACAAATTTCCACGATTGTTTTATGTCCTGTTTCTCATCAAAGGCAGCAAAATGAACAGACGTGCCGCTGGCCTGTAATGTATTGTAGGTAAACCCCTGTTTGGAATGACCGTTTTCATCTTTTTCAACGGTGCCCTGCAACAGTAAATAATTTCCATCCTTGCCCCTGACCGGTTTGAAGAAAAAGGGCGTATTATCTTTGCTAATGATTGCCAGGTTTGTGCTGGCCTTAAGATACTGCGCAAACGGAACACTTTGTATGTAAAGAAAACCATTGTCTTCCGTGATCTTCCACAATTGCGATTTTCTTCCTTCGGAAAAAGACACCAGTCTAACGCCACAGGCAACGATCCCGTCTGTAGTATTGCCGGGATTTAAATTACAGCCGGATTCCACTTCCAGCACAAGTCCTGTTTCCACATTCATAATCGCAAAATTTTCAGGATGTGCCTGGGCTAAAACAGTAGAATAAACGAAAACCAGAAAAATTGTTGCCAGTTGTTTTATCACGTAAGTAATTTTTATTGGTTTATTGAATGGAGTGTTATGGGTGAATGATAATGTTTAGGGCAAGGCGATTTGCGAGTATCGGAGCACAAAGCTCCAAGTTTGCATGTCACCCTGCCTGACTTAAAACCGATGTTATAGGCGGTTTTTTTTTGTCTGTCCACCATTATTGCTTTAATTTCTTAATCACTTCTTCGTAAATCTCTCTATATGTTCCGTCTTTTTTAAGCCAGTTGTTTGTTTCTGTCGGCAACCATTCTTGTCCTGTGTAATCTTTTTTCCCTGATTTTTTTGTGTCAAGTCTATACTGAACAGCACTAATAATTTTTAGTATATAGTCATCAAATGATTGGTCAAGGTTTAGGATATATTTTTCTGTTGAATTGATATATGATTGTCCTTTAACTTCTTTGAGCTTTTCGGTCAAATCATCAACTGTCGCAATTTTAGTTAGGTTGTCTTTGAAAAAGTAAATTCCTGCTAAAGCTACAAGAACATCATTAATATAGTTGTTTTGAAGAATTTCGTAACTGTTTATTTTTTCAGTCTTGATACGATTTACTCGTTCCGCAATTCTATAAGCCAACATTAGCTTATAAAATTGGTCGTCTTCGTTTGTCGTCATACTGAAAATTTGGTCGTAGTATATTTCAGAGAAAACAAGTTTGTGTCTACCAGCAGTTGAGATAGGAACTTGTAAATAGAAAGATAGATATGCAACTCCCAAGTCAGTGTTATGTATTTTCAAGTGCATTGGACTATTGCCAAATGGATTGCGGTATTTCTTTTTTGAAAGTGTTGCCCATTCTCCATCTTTTTTGTCGTAGAAGATACCAACTGCATCAAGATTGGCGAATATTTTGTTTTGTATTCTGTCGCCTGAATGCAAATCCCTTGCACTAATTGCATTTTGGCTGTTGCTCGCAACAGCTATATCCATTGATATTTTTGAAGTTTGTGTCTTGTCTTTGATTTTTGTAAGTCGCATTAATATTTGGACTTCATCAGGCAAATCATTTACAATTCTTGTAAGAGTCTTTGTTGTTTGCCCACCGTTGACAATTTGAAAGTTCTTAATTTTTAGAGAACCGTTGTCGATTTCAAAATCTTCACAAACTGCATTTATACCGTTGTTTAAAATCCAAAAATTCGATTTTTTTCCTTTGGAATATTCTGTCTTTATTTTGGAGTTTATATCATTTTCGCCTTTGTAATAGCGAACATTCAAAGCAAGTATTAGCTCTTTCTTTTCTTCTATTATCGGCTTTAATGAATTAGCCATAATACTTGTTACTATTGTTTCAACTGGCGTTTCAATTGTGTCGTGATAGCT
>DASZPW010000252.1:0-12602 GCA_035550155.1 Chitinophagaceae bacterium
ATTTTGTCAGGTTAGTGTAATCTCCCTGAGTTTTAAAACCGTTAGTTTTGTCTTCAAGTTCCAGATCACTATGAGACAATTGTCAAAAATAATAGCTGCAGCATTACCCATTATCATTTTTTTTCTAACAGCCTGTAATAACGGAGAAGATCAATCGCCTTATGACGGGATACTGTCGCAACCACCGTTTGCCCCGCTGACAGACAGTATCAATAAAGAACCGGAGCGGGATGAATTATATTTCCACAGAGCCGTGTTATTGAATAAAAATAATTTGCCGGAGCCTGCTTTAGCCGATTTCAGAAAAGCATGGTCTTTGAAAAAAAAACGAACAATATGCTTTGGGCATTGGCACTATTTTACAAGATAAAAAACCGGATTCAGCAGTGGAATATCTCAATGATGCTTTAAAGGATCTGCCTAAAAGTATTTTACTGCGGCTAAGTCTTGCGAGAGCTTACCGGGCACAAAATAAAATTCCGGATGCGCTGACTATTTGTGATGATATACTTCGTATTGACCCGCAACAATTAGATGCGCTGATGCTGAAAGCAGACCTGCTGGATCAGCAAAATAATACTGCTGCATCCATTGCTGCATTAGAGCAGGCGTATGCCATCAATCCTGCCATTGAAGACCTGGATTATAATTTGGCATATAAATATGCGTCTACCAAAAACCCGAAGACGCTTGCTTTTTGCGACACGCTTTTGAAAAAAGATTCGTTGAACGAGCATCCTGAGCCACTTTATTTCAAAGGAGTGTATTATGAAAATATGGGTGATAAAAACAAGGCTCTCGATTTCCTGAACCAGGCCGTTGTTCGTGACTATACTTTTTTAGATGCATACATGAACAAAGGAAAGATCCTGTATGATCAGAAAAAATATAATGACGCTATCAAAGTATATCGCTTAGCATTGAATGTTCAATCCACTTATGCCGATGCGTATTTCTGGATGGGAAAATGCCAGGAAGCACTGGGACAAAAAGCAGATGCCAAATTGAATTATGAAAGAGCGTATGGGTTGGATAAGACATTGACGGAAGCGAAAGAAGCGGCGGACCGGATTAAGAATTAAAAATTAATAATTAATAGTGCTGCAGTTGTATCTTGCAACGCAAATCAATTTCAATGCCGATAGTTGCCCCCTCTCTTTTGTTCGCTGATTTTTTACACCTGGAAAGAGATTGTCGGATGCTGAACGAAAGTGAAGCAGAATGGTTTCACCTCGACGTCATGGACGGACGTTTTGTTCCCAATATCAGTTTTGGCCCGATGATCATTGAATTTATCCGCAAAACGACTACAAAAGTTTGTGATGTGCATTTGATGATCGTGGAGCCGGAAAAATATGCGGAAGCTTTTAAAAATGCCGGCGCCGATCATTTGTCTGTTCATATTGAAGCATGCCCGCATTTACATCGAAATATCCAACAAATAAAATCACTGGGTATGAAAGCCGGTGTTGCCATCAATCCGCATACACCTGTAACTAAACTGAGCGAAGTGATCCGTGATATTGACCAGGTGATCGTCATGAGCGTTAATCCTGGATTTGGCGGGCAAAAATTCATTCCTCATACTATGGAAAAAATCCGCCAGCTTCGCAAACTGATCGCTGAAACCGGTTCGAAAGCCTTGATAGAAATTGATGGCGGTGTGACGATTGACAATGCTTCCGATATTATAAAGGCAGGAGCTGATGTGTTGGTGGCGGGTAATGCTGTATTCAAATCTGCAGACCCCACAGCGGCTATTTCTCAGCTCAAAAAACTGGAGGTTGGTAACATATAAACTAAAAAAACTACTTCTTCTCTATTACAACTTCGTCATCAATTCTCTGATTTTATTTAATGCAATTTGCTTGTTTTGATCCTTATTTTCGTTATAAGATTTCAATCTTTCCATCATACCGGGAGGAAGTGGTTTTTCAGAAGTTTTATTTGAAGCAACTGGTGGTTGACTATTTTGTTGAATAGCTTCATCATTTACTTGTGCATATTGAAGAATGGCATTGCTTAAAATTTTGATTTTTTCCCCATCAAATTTATTTGCATATAACTTATTAAGATCGTAGCTCAGTAATTGAAACCCCTCATACTTTGTATCCGCCAATTTGCTTGTTAATGAATAAATCATCTGGAGATCATCTGGAGTTGATTGTGCAAGTAAATCCAGTCTGGTGAGAATCAACCATGCTCCATATTGTTCAAATGTTTTGCTATATGGGCTTTGAAGATTTTGGCTTAAAAAATTATTGTACAAATTGAAGGCGAAAGAAATAGAGTTCTTTTTTTTGAAATCATCTATGTTCGTCTCATCTGGCAAGCCTGATTGCTTAATAAATTCTTTTCGTTTTAAAATAGCCAACTGTGGGTTAGCGGCATCCGCCACAGGATCAAAAAAACTAATATTCACAGGATAGCTTCTATATTCAGTTGAAGTATTATCCCCAAAAATCTTCATGCTCTGATGCACTTGATCGAGAAGCTGTTGATTAGTTTTAGGAACTTCATTTTGAGTTTTACAGCTCGCAATAAATGAAGCCGGTAAAATAACCCATACAAGAACTGAGGCATAGGCAAGTTTAATAGATTTCATAAAAAAAAATTAAAGGTTATGTATAATTTTGACAACTCACAAAAGTTGAATTATCGTATTCTTCGACGTCAACTAATTCGCCATTTTGATAAACATAAGCTGTTGACCAAGGATACATATTATCTGTGACATATGAGTTATAGCAATCTGAACCCCCTCCGGTGTAAGTCCAATTAACAGTAACATAGCCATAAGGATAAATATATTCTGGATAAGTCCAACAATCGCAATTCATCGGAAACCCAAATGCAAATAAAATACTACTGAAAAAAAATATTGTTGTGAGAATAAATTTCCTCATATGAATAAGTTTTAGTAAACAAATTTTACTAAAAAAAAAAATACTAACAAAATTTATTTTTAAAATTAAAAATAATATTAATACCCCATCGCATTATTGGCTCTCGCCAAAAGTTCCAATCTTACTGCTAACAATCACATTTTCAAAATTTTCAAACTATTACTTATCTTTATATGAATTCGCTTATGAAAATCCTCTTCCGCCAAATATCCATGACTGCAATTTTCATTTTGCTTGCAGTTCTTTCTTTCTCTCAAAAAAAATTTGCTTACGTTTCAGGTAAAGTATTGGATGAAAATGAAAATCCTTTGCCGAAGGTTTCAGTAGTTATTTTGGGTAAAACGAGCGGCATCACTACCAATGATTCCGGTTATTTTCGTTTGAAAGTGGCAGCAGATAAAGCATTTGCCTTAGTGTTTAGTTATACCGGCAGAAAGACAGAGCAAAGGAATTTTTTATTAAGCGAAAATGAAGAAGAGAAAATAACTATCCGCATGGAAAAAGGTGAAGCCGTGTTGCCGGAAGTAATAGTGACCGATCAAAGAGACCGCAGAGAAGCGGGATTGATCAAACCAAATCCGAAATCTGTATTGAATCTTCCTTCTGCAGTAACGGGAGTTGAAAGCCTGATCAAAATTTTTGTTGGCTCTAACAATGAACTTACTTCTCAGTATTCTGTTCGTGGAGGCAGCTATGATGAGAACTTGATCTATGTAAACGATTTTGAGATTTTCCGTCCTTATCTCACCAATAGCGGCCAGCAGGAAGGTTTAAGTTTTATCAATCCGGAACTGGTTCGCAATATCAGTTTTTACACTGGTGGATTCCAGACGAAGTATGGAGATAAGATGAGCAGTGTGCTGGATATCCAATATAAAAAGCCGAAACAATTTGGCGGCTCTGCATATGTAAGCATTTTAGAACAGGGATTGCATTTAGAAGGATTATCAAAAAATAAAAAACTCAGTTACCTGGTCGGTGTTCGTAACCGAAGCAACAGGAATTTGCTGAGCCGGCAGGATACCAGGGGAAATTATGTTCCTTCTTCTGCAGACCTGCAGGCATTAATCGATTACCAGGTCAGCAAAAAATGGATGGTTGAATTTCTGGGAAATATTTCGCAGACAAAATTTACGCTGATCCCTCAATCGAGTGAACTCACATCATCGGTCTTCTCTCCTTTTTTTAGCGCTAACCTGGGTCTTGATATTTTCTTTGACGGATCAGAAAAAGATCAGTAC
Source organism: Chitinophagaceae bacterium (assembly GCA_035550155.1). Lineage (GTDB taxonomy): Bacteria > Bacteroidota > Bacteroidia > Chitinophagales > Chitinophagaceae > UTBCD1. The sequence continues at coordinate 4,148 of DASZPW010000252.1, forward strand.
CAAACCAACATGCAGGGATTAGCTTTCATCAACCAGGTAAACCGGAAACTGAAACTGAAATGGATGCTTTCGCATTTTGGCGATAACGAAAAAGAAAATACCGATATCACCGGCGCATATTTATTTGGTGAAAGAGATTTTGACAAGAACAATGCGACTTATGGAACCATTGTGAATCCTCTCGGTGCAGGACTCTATCAAAACTTTACAAGAGATAAGCTCAATATTGACAACTGGAATATTTCGCATAAAGGCAGTTATGACCAGGGGAAAAATTTTTATCAATGGGGAATCAGCTATGATAAAACCATCATCAATGACAAACTGCATGAATGGGAATACCAGGATTCTACCGGTTATTCATTGCCATACGATCCGAATCAACTGCAGTTAAGCAGTATGCTCAATTCTTCCGCAGATCTTAATGTCAACAAATATTCCGGATACATCCAAGATAATATTTTGCTTGGTGATTCTACACATTCCACAACTTTACAAGCAGGTGTTCGGTTCAATTACAATTCGCTGAACCAGGAATTCATTATTTCTCCACGTATCGGCGCCAGCTGGAAACCAGCATGGAAAAAAGACATTGTATTCCGTGCTGCCGCCGGTGTTTATGATCAGCCGCCGTTCTATCGTGAAATGAGAAGATATGATGGCACAGTGAATACAAATTTGAAATCACAGAAAAGTCTGCAGGGCGTGTTAGGATTTGATTACAATTTCAGCGGTTGGGGAAGAGCAATGCGTTTTACCACGGAAGCATATTATAAACATATGACGGATGTAGTGCCTTATGACATTGACAATGTCCGATTGCGTTATTACGGAGAAAATGATGCAAAAGCGTATGCCACCGGAATTGAGATGCGTTTGTTTGGAGAACTGGTAAAAGATGCCGAAAGCTGGATCAGTTTAGGGTTTATGAGAACCAGGGAAAATATCAATGGAGATCAGTACACGGATTATACATTAGATTCTTTGAATCAACCTATTGACAGCGTTGTAAAACAAAAAGGATGGGTGCGAAGGCCAACAGACCGGCTGATAACATTCGGAATGTTTTTCCAGGATTACCTGGCAACGAATAAAAATTTCAAAATGTACCTGAACTTATTGTATGGAAGCAACCTTCCTTACAATATTCCCGGCAGTGTGAAATACCGTAATGCATTAGTGATCGATCCGTACATACGTTGTGATATTGGCTTCAGTGCATTACTGTTAGATTCAGAAAAAAGTAATCGAAGAAGTCATAGTCCTTTCCGGAATTTTGAAAACATCTGGGCAACATTGGAAATTTTCAACCTGATTGATCGTGCCAATACCATTTCGTATCAATTGATCAAAGATTTTTCCAACACCACTTTTTTAATGCCGAATCGTTTAACACCGAGACTCGTGAATTTTAAGATCGTAGCGAGATGGTGAGGGAATTGAAGATTGAAAATTGAAAGTGGATGAAAATGCTCTAAGCTGTATGCTGCCTAAGATTTTAACTTTTGAATTTTGAGTTTTTACTTTCTTATCACTTCCATTTATTTGTGTATCGATCCCATGTAGTAAATCCGATCTTGAATTCAAGCGGGTTTCTGAATTGATTGGAACCGGAACCTACCACATACACACCCAATTTAAATTTGGATAAAGGGTTCAACGGAAATTTGAAAACCCGTTCCAGGCCGGCGAATACTTCAGCATAGCGAAGACTTCTTTCTTGCGATATCAAAAATCCTGCGCCGGCAATTTCATTCAGTTGCAGTTTTTTCATGAATGGGATCTTATTGATCAGCGCCCCGTTGAATTCATGCACATAATTTCCCTGGTAAAAACGTTTGAATACCGGGAAAGTAGAATCCAATGCCTGGAATAATTTATAGGGGTCATGAAAATAGATCGGATCGCCGCGGCGCTGATACGTATAGTCAATGAGCCGCAGATCTTTCATATTCGGAAAACTTCCTGATTTGATCGTATAAGTTGAAACTCCTGCCACACCCATATTGATCTTTTGCTGCATTCCGTATTCGAGGTAATCAAAATTGATCTCGCTTTTGAAAATGTCCGGAATACCCTTTCGCCATAACACATAAAAGGTTGGCCATTTGGAGCCGAGAATAATTTTTTCTTTCGGCTCCCGCATATATTTCTGAAATGGAGTGAATTCCAGTTTCACTTTGGAATAAAATGCATTATATGCCTGGAAACTTTGAGGTTGATTATCCGAAAGCAGGTCTCCAAACAAACTATCCACTTTGGGATTGATCTTATAGTCTGCAACGGAACGATTCAATGCTATTGAAAGATCGTTGGACAAATACAGACCGTTCAATAGTTCCAGTCCATGCCCAAGTGAAAAGTAATTATCGAGATAAATATTACTGCGCTTGATCATGTTGATCCAGGCATCACCGCCATAGATGTAATTGAATTCCCGCCCCGCAGCTACACGGTAATAACCACGATTAAAAGGATTATACATCCGCCGCAGATCGAAACTACCATTCACATCTTTGTTGCGAAATCCGTAACTCGTCTTCATATCCAATGTGATGTCTTTACGGGAAGGATAAATTTTTTTATACAATACATGTAAGGCAATACGGCTACCGCCAAACTGAAACGGTAAGAAAACGGTGGTGACCGGCGGTAAGATCCAGGTCCGTTGTTTTTTATGATCATTGATGATCTGGCCAAAGATCAACATTCGTTTCCAGGTGATCTTATTCAGCATACGGTCCATGGAATCCAGGTACGCTTCTGAATGCATCACGGTAAACATGCTGTCCTGATACCGGGAATACAACAATTCCTGCCGGGATAATGGCTCCATACGAACCGAATTCCAGAATGCGCTGTCTTTTTCATAAGCTTTTATCGAAGTGCTGCTTATTTCATTACCGAAATATCCCCTGCGAAATTTTTTATTGAGTTCATAATTCGAATAAACGGCAACTGTCTGGCCATAATTTCTTCCGGTTTTTGTTTTGCTGTAATAATTAAACTGCTGGCGGCTCATCATCCATACTGAATCATTCAGCTTTTCGAATTGCTGCTGTACTTCAAAATTATCATATTCGGGAAGATGCGCTTGTGGCAAATGAAAGGTTGCTTTTGTCACTACCCAAAGGCTGTCTATGATAGTCAACTCTCCTTCAATTGTAGCATTGCTGAGCAATCTTGGCCTTACGGCAATAGTGTAAATTTTTCTTTTGCCGGTACGATCAATTTTAACCGTTTTAAACCGGTATGCAACGAGCCCACTGTAGCTTAAGGGAGACAAAAATGGTATCGCAGAAATAGAAGGCGCCTTCAGTAAATTATTATAAATATTCAGATCGGATTCGGTGGCAGAAAGATAAAACAGGCTCCGGATGTCACCATCCTTCTTCACTCCCAATCGTTCTTCTTTCATTTGCCCATTGGTATTTTTATCAAAGCGAAGTGAGATCTCTGCCAGTGACATTGCATTGTAATCTGAAACAGTTACTGATGTATCGCCGTGTTCCGCATTTTTTCTTTTAGCAAATGCGGAATCTGTTTGCGAAGCTTTGATATAAACGGAGCAGGAATACGCACCTGAAGATTGTATGGCATCTTTTTTCTGGATCACATTCCTGATGATCTCGTCCGCCCGGTCTTTAGCTTTTACTCTAATCACTACTTCCGAAAGATTGCTGGAATCGATTTCCATAATTATATCCTGCACGACATCGGCATTGTTTACCTGGATGCTGACGACCCTGGTTTTATAACCGACCATGGTGACCACAAATTCATATTTGCCCCGTTCTAATGAAAATTCAAAACTGCCATCATCCTTTGTGATAATTCCGGTGTGCAGTTCCCTGATCCCGACGCTGGCAAGTGGCAACGGCTCCTTATTGGTATTCATGACCACGCCACTCACTTTATAATATTGAGCCTGTAGCTGAACACCCAGCATCAGCAGCAATATAAAAAGAGAAAATCGGCAGCGGAATCTCATTTTCTTAGGAATAATTTAGCTGTAAAAATTGTATTTATTATATCCACCTGTTGCACTTGTATTTCCTTTTGAGATTTATTTAACAAAGCTGAGACGAAAGAACAATAAGTTATGTGGATCATGAATAAATCTTATTGACACCGGTTAATTACGCAAACTTTTTCAACTATTTGCTTCCAGAGGTGTTTTAATAAAACTATCAGCAAGCAATTTATGATTATATCCAAAACTGCCCCGTTTTTAAATCCGATTTCTCTATCGCCTAAATGCCCGGCAATATATACTTTTATAGTGTTGTTGATATTTTTGACAACAGCACCATCACTTTTAAATGCTCAGGCCATGCAAACAGTTCCAAACGTAGATCTTAAAAAATACGCAGGCAAATGGTACGAGATCGCTTCGTTTCCGCAGCGATTTCAGCGAAACTGTCATTGTACTACAGCAGAGTATACACTCAGCGACAAAGGATATGTGATCGTGGTGAATCGCTGCCGCAAAGACAGTGTTACCGGCAGGGAAGTATCAATAAAAGGAAAGGCATTTGTTGTAAAAGGCTCCAGTAATTCTAAACTGAAAGTTCAGTTTTTCTGGCCCATCCGAGGTAAATACTGGATCATTGACTTAGCTAATGATTACAGCTATGCAGTAGTAAGTCATCCTAATAAAAAATATTTATGGATACTTTGCAGGATACCAAAAATGGATCCGAAACTATACGAACAGATACTTGAAAAATTAAAAAATATGGGACTGGATACAGGCAAACTTCAACTCACACCACAGGTGGATGAAACATCCTGAACCATTGCTATTTTTTATTTAGTTCTTATCCAAAATTCATCCTCCCAATCGCTTTCTGTCACGGGATGTTCTTCCAATTGAGTAGAAATCACATCCAGTTGATCTTTTGACAGAATTTGTTCTAAATATCCGAACAGGTCCCGCTCTTCAAAGCGGATATGGTCATCCAAAAATTTTGCAAGTACAGCAAACAGATTCTTATCTGCTTCCAGGTCCAGGCTCAGGATCATTTCACGTATTTGTTCATGCTCCCGTTGTAAGCGACGTGCCAGTTCATTTTTTGCAGGCAGATAAGGCAGTAATATTTTTTCTTCCTGGTAAAAATGCGGTTTGATATGATTTTGCCAATACCAGAGAATATATTTACGGATACGCTCGGGGTCAATGTTATTTTTCAAACCCTGGTAAATTTTCCATACCAGCAATAATCCTTCGTGATGTTCTCTGCTGAGCGGTGCCAGCTGAGGACTGCGTATTATAGATCTTTTTGTTTCAGCCATACTACAATACTACCTGCCTTATCAGCTATTCCCATTGACTTGAAACAGAAAAATCAATGATTTTGGTCAAAACGGGTACACTACTGTCATATTGTATGAAGGTCCAGGAAATCCTCTAACTATTTTTTTCATTCAGTTTCTTTTCACAACTGTTAATAAGTAACTTTAGGTAATTGTAACTTTCATAAGTTATATTTGAATACCACTTCGCAAAAGCTTCGTGGTACAAAAAAATGAAGGGAAGCTTCTGTACAGGAATTCAGAAGACGCAGAAATAATCCGGACAACCCTTCGCCGGCTTTGTGAAATATGGTTTGGATCCATATACCGTAATTTGGATCTGCCCGCTAAATTGAAAAGCATTGACAGAAACGATCATCAACCTCGAAACCGTAAACCCTATCGAGTTCTTCGGAGTCAATAATGGAAAACTCGACATTCTCAAGAAAAAATTTCCGCTGCTAAAAATTCTTTCCCGCGGCACGCAGATCAAACTCAGCGGCGCTCCCGAGCAGGTAGAGAATGCCAAAGAAAAAATTGAGCTCATCGTGCAGTATCTCGAACGGAACGGGCATATGAGCGAAAATTATTTTGAGCAGATACTTGGCGGAGATGATGCCGAAACGGTTGATCATTTTGTAGAACGTAATCCGAATGACATCCTCGTATTTGGCCCTAATGGCAAAACCGTTCGTGCCAGAACAGCCAACCAAAAACGATTGGTGCAAATGGCAGAACGAAATGATATCGTATTTGCTATCGGACCAGCCGGAACCGGAAAAACGTACACAGCTGTTGCCCTTGCTGTACGGGCATTAAAAAATAAACAGGTTAAAAAGATCATTCTCACCCGCCCGGCTGTGGAAGCCGGCGAAAGCCTTGGATTTTTGCCCGGAGATCTGAAAGAAAAGATCGATCCGTATCTGCGTCCTTTATACGATGCATTGGATGATATGATCCCTGCTGATAAACTGGGTTATTATATGAGTACAAGGGCGATTGAAATTGCCCCCCTTGCATATATGCGTGGCCGCACACTGGATAATGCTTTTATAATATTAGATGAAGCACAAAATGCGACCGACCTGCAATTGAAAATGTTTTTGACCCGCATCGGCGCCAATGCCAAAGCGATCATCACCGGAGATATTACGCAGGTGGACCTACCGAGAAACCAGAAAAGCGGATTGCAAACAGCAGCACGGATTTTGAAAAATATAGATGGCATTGCACACATTGAATTGGATGAAGACGATGTGGTGCGTCACCGATTGGTGAAAGCAATATTGCGGGCTTACGAAAAAGAAAGAAAAGATTTTAATAAGGAATCGTCACCGGGTGTAGAACGGGGAAAGCAATAGTGCTGCCGAAAGATTCTGTAAATTGCAGGAATGAAAAAGAAAAACTATTTACTTTTTTTATTCCTGTTTTTTATTGCAGCCGGGTGCAGCAATAATTCCGGCAATGAAAAAAAACCGGAAAATGATATTGATGCAGCCAGGGATTTCATTCGTGCTGCGCTGGATGGAAAATTTGACCAGGCAAAAACATACATGCTGCAGGACTCTTCGAATATTCAATATCTCGATGCCGTAGAACGCAACTACCAAAAGCTGTCAGATTCCACAAAAAATGGCTATCACGAATCATCCATTAATATACACCTGGTAAATCCCGTGAATGATTCCACTACTGTCATCATTTATTCAAACTCTTACATGAAAGACAGGGATACATTGAGGGTGTTTAAAATAAACCAGCAATGGCTGGTGGATCTGAAATATATTTTTGAACACGACAGGGACACACTTTATAATAAGATAAACAAGATCGATACAGTACAATGATCAAAAGTGTTTTGCTGATAGGCTTAGGCGGCGGTATCGGCAGCATAGCCCGTTATTTTTGCCAGAAATGGATAGCTGATACCATCCAGCATCCTTTTCCCTGGGGAACATTTGCAGTGAATGTTCTGGGTTGCTTTCTGATCGGCGTCATTTATGCAATTGCTGAACGTACTACCATGTTGTCACCACAGACCAGGTTATTATTGATAACAGGCCTTTGTGGCGGTTTCACTACATTTTCCACTTTTGCATTTGAAAACATGAACCTGATGCGAAGCGGTGATATTACTTACGCAGTGCTTTATATTGTTGCCAGTGTGTTACTTGGTATTGGTGCAGTATTTGCCGGAATCGGACTTATCAAATTATTATAAAATGGAACTCCAGGGTCAATCCAAACTATTACGCATTTTTCTTGGTGAAGCCGACCGGATCGGACATCGATTCCTTTATGAAGAAATTTTAACTGCCGCCAAAGAAAAAGGTTTGGCAGGCGGAACAGTTTTGAAAGGAGTGATGTCATTTGGCGCCAGCACCCGTATTCACCGTGCCCGGCTCATTGAACTTTCAGAAGATTTACCGATCGTAGTAGAAATTGTTGATGTGGCAGAAAAAATAGATGCATTCATAGAAGTAGTCAATAATTTGTTTGAGCAATGCGGACGTGGCGGACTGATCACTGTTGAAAAAGTAGATGTGCTGTATTATAAAGGGAAAAAATAAGGCTAACACCGGCACTACAAAGATTGATCGTAATTTAAATTTTATTGCTCTTTCAACAAACCGCCTGGCATTTGCCACTCTCCTGATATTTATCAGAAAAGTCAGTACACTAAAGTTCTACCTTTATATATGCTGATCTTATTGCTGATCCTTGCTGCAACGGTTGCAGGCCTGATCGCAGGAGCAATGACCTATTTTATTCACTACAATGAATACCAACATCACTTAAAAGGTAACCGGCCTGTCAAAGAATCAATCAAAAGCGCACTAGTTTCATTTATTTTCTTCTTTATTTTATCTATACTCATTGGAATTATTATATACCGATTGTTCCAATAGAACCACGGGAACCAATACCTTTGCAGCTATAACTTTCCTATGCTTACAGTCAATCATCCATGGCACGGCTTACATTATGGTGAAAAAGCTCCGCTTACTGTGAATGCCTTGATCGAAATACCGCAGGGATCCCGGTCGAAATATGAAGTGGATAAAGACAGCGGCCTGCTAAAACTGGATCGTGTGATCTATTCTTCATTTCACTATCCGGTAAATTACGGTTTCATTCCCCAAACACTGGCAAAAGACAA
>DASZPW010000253.1:0-4715 GCA_035550155.1 Chitinophagaceae bacterium
CAGGAAATAAATTTCAGGATTGATGGCAAAGCAAAGATCGGCAAGGGAGGTGTTTTCATTAATTATCCCATCCGTTACGAGGGAAAACAGGATGTATCAAAACTATTTCAGTAGCTTTTTTAATTATTGAGGTGTCCCTGAAGTTTTCTTTGGAGGAATGCCGCCATCTTCAGGTTTCTTGCAGCATTTCGGCAATAACTTATAAAAATCAGGATTAGCAGGCACGTCATCTGCATCAAAACCTACATTAGCAATGGCAGCTTTAATGTCTTCAATATTGATGCGGTCAGTAATATATTTTACCGTCGTCACTCCTTTCCGGATGTTGACATTAATAGACATTACACCATCATACCGTTTCAAATAAGTTTCGATCTTGTCTTTGCATTCGTCACAACGGGCATTCGGAGTCTTGATAGTTGCGGTAAGTACGGGCTTTACCTGGGTCATAGCATTCAAAGAAAAAAAAGAAAGCACAACTGTAGCGAGTATTATTTTCATAGTTAAAAATTTTGCAGAGGTAAATTACAAAACTCCTTTCCAATTAGCCGGGTCATCCCGCCACTTTAACAAAATTTCCTGCTGGCCCGCCGATACAATTCCTTTCTCGATGGCCAATTCAAGCAATGCAGGATAGCCGGTGAGTGAATAATAATCTAATTTGGCAGTGGAAAATGCTTCTTGTGCCACTGCAAATCCATAAGTAAAAATGGACACCATGCCGATCACATCCAATCCTTCTTTTTTCAATACATCGACTACCTGCAAACTACTTTTGCCGGTTGAAACGAGGTCTTCGATCACTACGGTTTTTTGTCCTTTTTGATAAAATCCTTCAACCTGGTTTCCTAATCCATGTTCTTTCGGTTTTGGCCGCACATAGATGTAAGGTAGTTTCAACTGGTCGGCAGCCATGGCACCCCAGGCAATACCTGCTGTGGCCACACCAGCCAGCAATTCTGCATCGGGAAATTTTTCAAATACCACGTTGCACAATTCTGATTTGATAAAATCCCGGATAAAAGGGAACGACAACACTCTCCGGTTGTCGCAATAGATCGGGCTTTTCCACCCGCTGGCCCAGGTAAAAGGATGTTCAGGATTTAACTGAACTGCATTAACTTGAAGCAACTTTTCTGCTACGATCTTGGCATCTGTCATGCGGCGAAATTGAAACTTAAAATTGAAAACCGGAAATTATTTATGCATATAAAAATTTTTTTCAACGACAAACCGCTTTATCTCTGCGATGCTATTGATGATGTGCTGCAGCCGCTGATCCATCATGATGATGTGATCTATATTGATGAACTGAATACGCATACGATCAAAACGATCATTCATGAAATGCAGCAACCGGCCATTCATGCCGGTGTATTTTACCATAAAAATCTTTCCGAGCTTAAAAAAGCATTGTTTAAAAAGTTTACGCTGATCACTGCAGCGGGAGGTTTGGTGTTCAATGAAAATAATGAAGTGCTATTGATCTTCCGGAGAGGAAAATGGGATCTGCCGAAAGGGAAATTAGACAAAGGTGAAAAACTTGAAGACTGTGCCATCCGGGAAGTGCAGGAAGAAACCGGTTTGCAAAAGATCAAACTTGGAAAATTTATGACCCTCACCTACCATACGTATCATGAGGGCTCCCGGTTTATTTTAAAAGAATCGCACTGGTTCCTGATGAAAACTAAAAGCAATCAACCGCTCATTCCTCAAACAGAAGAAGAAATAATTGAAATACGTTGGGCTAAAAAAGAAGAGTTACCGGTTTACCTGATGAATAGTTTCCCGTCTGTGGCTGATGTATTGAAGATCGCTTTTAAACTAACTTAATTTTTTCTTTGCAAGATAGCGACTGTCAGCCGGCTCACGCAGACCAGTTTTTCTTTTTCATCATATATTTTAATATCCCACACATGAGTAGTGGCTCCCAAATGCAACGGTTTTGCTACACCCATGACAAATCCTTCTCTTGCGCTGCGAATATGATTGGCATTGATCTCAATGCCGACACAATAAAATTTAGAATGATCTATTACCATTGCCGATGCCACGCTGCCGATCGTTTCTGCCAGCGCACAGGAAGCGCCGCCATGCAATAAACCATACGGTTGTTTGGTACGGTGATCCACCGGCATTTTTGCTTTTAGAAAATCATCTCCAACATCCTCCCATTCAATACCCAGGTGCTGCGCCATCGTATCGGGAGAAAATGACTTCAGTTTTTCAACAGAAAGTTCTTTATCAAACCAGATCGGCATCAAATTTTATTTCTTCAATGATTTAAAAACGATTTCGGGAAGAAAATGGCTGGCATCGCCTCCATTTCGGATAATGTCACGCACAATGGTAGAGGCCACTGATGTGTACTTGGGTTCGCCGGTTAAAAAAATGGTCTCAATGGAACGATCCAATGTCCGGTTCGCATCGGCAATAGTTTTTTCATATTCAAAATCGCTTACATAACGGATGCCCCGGAGGATGAATTTTGCGTGTATCTTTTTACAAAAATCAACTGTCAACCCTTCATAGATAGCTCCCTCTACTTTCGGTTCGTTTTTGTAAATCTCGCCGATCCATTTTTTTCTTTGTTCGGCAGAAAACATCGGTTCTTTGGCAGCATTCAATCCGATGCCCACAATAATTTTATCAAACAAGGGCAATGCCCTGTCGATAATATCTACATGACCCAATGTAACGGGATCAAATGTGCCAGGAAATAAACAAATTCTTTGCATGCAATTGATTTGTATGAAAGCTAAGAATTATTACTTAATTATTAGAAGGATTTCTTCCACCGGAAAGTAAAAACAATACTGCCATGCGCACCGCTACTCCGTTTTCTACCTGTTGCAGGATGATGGATTGCTTGCTATCTGCCACATCACTGTCTAATTCCACTCCACGATTGATCGGGCCGGGATGCATGATGACAATATCTTTTTTCAAACTGTCGAGTAATCGCCTGTTGATGCCGTAAGCAAGGCTATATTCACGAAGTGATGAGAATAAAACCTGGTTCTGCCGCTCTAGTTGAATACGTAATACATTCGCTACATCACACCATTCCAACGTTTCTTTCAAGTTATAACTGACATCCACATGCAATGCCTGGCTAATATATTTTGGGATCAAAGTTGGAGGACCACAAACTGCAACTTCGGCTCCCATTTTTTTCAGTAAATAAATATTGCTTTGCGCTACACGGCTATGCATGATATCACCAATGATTGCCACTTTGGTACCTTTTAGTTTGCCGATCTTTTCACTAATTGAAAACGCATCAAGCAAAGCCTGGGTTGGATGTTCATTGATCCCATCACCTGCATTGATGATGGCTGCTGGAATATGTTGCGCCAAAAAATGCGGCGCTCCGCTGGCGCTGTGCCGCATCACCACCATATCCACTTTCATGGAAAGGATATTGTTCACTGTATCCAACAACGTTTCACCTTTTGAGACGGAAGAAGCGGAGGCAGTAAAGTTGAGCACATCAGCGCTTAATCTTCTTTCAGCCAGTTCAAATGAAATGCGTGTTCTGGTAGAATTCTCAAAAAAGAGATTGATGATCGTCACATCACGCAGCGAGGGAACTTTCTTGATCGGCCGTTGCAGGACTTCTTTAAATTGAGTTGCTGTTTGAAGAATAGTTGAAATGTCTTTGGGTGTGAGGTCTCTGATGCCCAGCAGGTGTTTGGAGGAAAGACTCATCTTAAGAAGCGAAATTAAGGGAAAAAATTAAGATACAGGGTGCCGGTTACCGGTAAATCCGGGTCAGCAATTATCTATCATGAATTGAATCTTGTTTCATCAATATAAGACCACTTCACTTTTATCCCATTCTACTTTTACTTTTTGCGAGACGATGGAATCGATGGACTTTCCCACATAATCCGGCTGGATGGGGAATTGACGGCTAAAACGGCGGTCGATCAATACACACAATTCCACTTTTTCCGGGCGGCCAAAATCCAGCAATGCATCTAATGCAGCACGGATCGTTCTTCCTGTATACAATACATCATCAATTAATACCACTTTTTTTCCTTCGATGGAAAACAAGATGTCGGTTTGATTCGCTACATGCAGTTCCTTGCGGATATCGTCGCGGTAAAAAGTGATATCCAGTTTTCCGTACTGAATTTTTTTGTTAGGCAATTCTTTTTTTATTTCAGCCACGATCTGATCTGATAAATAAATGCCCCGAGGCTGAATGCCGATCAAAACCGTATTTTCTAAGTTGATATGATTTTCCAATATCTGGTGAGCCAGGCGCTTGATGGTTATGGCCAATTGTTGCTTTGTAAGTATTGATTTCAAGCCGCAGATTTTTGATAAAATTAAGAAGGGTTCATGAATTTGGATGAAATAATAAAGGCTGCTTCGAAAAGCAGCCTTTATGAAAACACAAAAAGTGATTATTATTTTCCTCCGGACATGTTGAAATTATAACGAACACCAAAACTCCAGACATTTTGTTTAATGCTACTGCCAGAAAACCCATTGTCGATGTCAGACAATCCAAGGCTGTATCTTGTATATATTCCAAAGCCCATCTTAAAATCATACCCGGTCATAAATGCCCATGAAAAATTAGTCTTTTTCAGTTCGTCTTTTACATCAACAGAATTCCCGTTGTACTTATCTTTAGCACTCATCATGATCCCAAATTCGGGTCCTGAACCTATAAACCAGCCCATCCCCTGGTTAAACCT
>DASZPW010000254.1:0-3039 GCA_035550155.1 Chitinophagaceae bacterium
TTCAGCATGGAGTGCATCAGGCAACGCAATCTCCTTGGGTCGTCCAAGCCAATGCGTTCTGCTTCCCCTAAATCTTCTGATGGCACCATGCCATGGTCAATCTTTTCAAAATTTACAAAGTCGGTTACATCGCTTCCGGTGTATTCTTCTGCAATGATGTAAGGATTTTCGTAAATGCTTTCCAAGGACGAATGAATGGAATACATGCCCCGTTTATCACCCAATATATTTTTTACCTGTTCCTCGTCCAAGTCAAAAAACGGAAGCTTATCCCTACAGAGTTTTCCTTTCAATTCTTCATTTTCATTGCCTGATTGCATCATGGCTTCGAAACGCTTTGTGGTTGGCTCGAGCAAATCCTTTTCGTCTTTGCTCATCTTTTCATATCCTTCAAAACGGTCGAAGAAATAATCTTTAATAGCATTGATAGGATGATTTTTTAAGCGGACACGGATAAACTCTTCCGGTTTTTCCATTCCCAAGAAGCGAAGCACAGATGCCAGTCCCGGATATAAGCCACGGCTAATCCAGCACTCTTTGCGAATGGCTTGTAACCATTCCAAATGCTTTGCCCATTGATGCATTTCTGCATCTGTAAAAAACTTTTGTTTAATGATGGTTTTTACCGATGCAATGGTTTTGTCAATTAAACTGATGGCATCATCATCACTTACATGATGGGCTACATACTTAAAACTGCGTGACAAATCACCTTCGGCAAACACGGCAATGCTTCGCACATCCTTGCCCATTTTCAGGTATTCCTGATAAGGCAAACGCATGCGTTCGTCAGGGTCGTTTTCTACCTGACGGCTCCAGATATAGCCACCATACATCTCTTTTTGGTCTTTGGGAATATCATCCCACATGGTAAACGGGTGCACTTTCTTTGTTCTTGCAATACCTGCCAACAAATATTTTTTGTCATCGCCTGAAACCGGATTATCATAGTTGCAGTAATAAAAAATTAGCCCGGCACTTCCGGCTTCTTTCAGTTCATCAAAAAACTCCTCAACATATTCTTTTCGTTCTTCGGCTTCCCTTCGTTCACCGCTATCATCCCACATATCTTCAAATGGCCATGTGCCGCTGCTGTTGGGCAATATGTCAACCGTTTTGGGCGAAGTATTTTTGATGAAAGATTTAGGAACATGGGTATGTTTTACTGAAGCGTTGCCAAACACATTAAGGGTTTCGGTGCAGGGCGGATGGTATTTCCAGTTGGCATCAAACGGCAGTCCTGCAATTTTCTCTTCTTTTTTATCTTCTTTGTCTCTGCGTATTTTTTCCGCATTCACCGAATGAAACCCTTTGCAATAGGAGTTCTTTGCCGGGTTGTTGCAAACGCAACCGTCCCAACCTCTGTCGTGCCATGGCAATCGTATGGAAATATGCTTCATTCTATTATTCTACTTTTCTGCCGCCATGCTCAACGGCTGTTCTTTTATTCTATATGCTTTGTTTAATGCTTCAAATTCTATTTCATGCACCCTTCTTTCGCCTGTCATCAATTCATGCAACAGGGTTTTGAACATTGAATTCTTGATGTTGTAGTTATTCTTTTGATTATCAATTTTATTATCAATCGCTTCAATTGTATTTGCAATCAAATCTTGGACATTCCTTTTTGGCAATGCTATTGGCATTGAATTGATGGCACTTTTATTGAATTTGGCATTAATTGAAAAGGTTTGAACTTTTTGATAATAGCCAATTTCTCTAAGGTAGTTCAGATAATAGAATAAGAATTTAGCATTGTGATTTTTATTAACTCTTATTCTAAGAATAAAGGAAGAATGAACATACTCTGCATCCTCCAAATCAAAAATTGCAGTTTTGCCTACATGTTCTTTACTACCGCTGCGCCAATTAAAGAGGAGGTCACCTTTTTTCAATATCGTATCAAAATGTCTCTTTGATGTAAGTTCAAAATAGTTAATTTTCTCCAAGTCAATTTTGCCTTCAAGTGTGATGTTTTTATTTGTAAGAATTTTATGTCCAATAGGTTTTAAATTACTTGCAACGGCTGCTTGAATTCCGTAAACAACATCACCAGTATTTTCGAATGGTTGAACCTCCCAACTCTCCGGCACCAAACCAATTTCCGTTTGTTTTTGTTTTTCGCCTTTAGTGCCTTCGGTAAAGAGTTTTTGCATCAGGGCTTTTTTGAGTTCGGTGGTGTGGCGTATGAGTTTGTCCTGCTGCTCTATGGCTTTTTGCACAGTGCTTAAGATGTAAGCGATTTTGCTTTGCTCGGGAAGTGGGGGGAGGAGAATGTCAAATGTTCTTATTATTGTTTGACTTATGTTCGGTTGTGCACCTCCATATCTCTGTTTGAGAAAGTCTTCACGTTTATACATAAGTTGAAAGCGAAGAAATTCATTATTGCATTCCTTTGGATTTGGAATCATACCACAAACAGCCTGATTGGTTGTGGCCGGAACCTTTAGTATTGCTGTTTTTCCAACAGTAGCACCATACATTGCCATCAAGACTGTCCCTTTTTGAAATATCTTCGCTGAAGAGTTTATGACAGCTTCCTCGGTAATTTTCTCTTCGGTATCGGAAATATAATTATCGTCTAATTCCCCAGATTTTACCCAAAGAATATTACCCGTGTAGTAACTCTTATTAGTTCTACTTGGTGTGCCGCCACTTGTTGTTTTGGCAATTTCTTCAATGGATTTAATTTCCCAATCTTTTATCATACACCGAGTTTTTTGAAAATGGTTTTTAATTCGGTGTCAATACTTATGGCTTCTTCTTCCAATGTCTTCAATTCTTCCACCAGCTCGCCAATGGGGCGGTAGGTTTCGGCATCGGTAATTTGTATGTATCGGCTGGGGCTAATGTTGTAATCGTTTTTTACAATTTCCTCCTTGGTCACCAGGCGGGCAAACTTTTCTTCTTGTTTAAATTTCTTGTAGGTGTCGGCAATGCGTTCAATGCCATCGGCAGTGATAAAGTTTTTTGGGTCGCCTTTTTCAAATTCTTTGCCTGCATGCAACAAATAAATTTTGCCTTTGTGCTTTTTGGCTT
>DASZPW010000255.1:0-1570 GCA_035550155.1 Chitinophagaceae bacterium
TTCGCATCTTCTCCGGCCAGTTAAACTGAAAAACAATTAGCACCAGCTTGTGATTCAGGCTTCATAAATATGGTTATGGGTGAAATTTGAAATGAAAACTGCAAAACGCTCAGTTTGATAACCCTGTTATCCATATGCTTGTGTTGTTCAAATGCACAAGCTGATTTTTCAAAAAATATATTAAATGATTTATTTGATATGTGTACCTGGAATAAAAGTCGAATTCATAAACTTTATCTACCTTTAAAAGACCAGATTCAGTTTCATTTTAAACCTAAGCATTATGGCAGTTTTCAACCTTAACATTAACGGCAAAAAACAACAGGTGGATGTGGATGCTTCCACACCCATGCTATGGGTGTTGCGTGATCACCTGAACCTGGTGGGTACAAAGTATGGATGCGGTATTTCACAGTGTGGTGCCTGCACGATTCATTTGGGTAATGTAGCAGTCCGTTCTTGTATGTTACCCGTTTCGCAGGTAGGCAACCAGCCAATTACCACGATTGAAGGACTGTCTGAAAATGGCGATCATCCTGTCCAAAAAGCATGGCTGGAGTTGGATGTGGCACAATGCGGTTATTGCCAGGCTGGGCAGATAATGAATGCGGCTGCTTTGCTGAAATCGAACCCCCACCCAAGCGACGAAGAAATTGAAACAGCCATGAGCGGTAATATTTGCCGTTGCGCTACCTATTTACGTATCAGGAAGGCTATTAAAGCAGCCGCTGCTCTATAATTGTTTGCCGCAAAAACAGGTATTTGCAACCATCACGGAGCTCCTGTTTTATAATTTCAAAGTAAAATTATCATGACTACAAATAATCAAAACAAATATGACCGGCGTTCATTTTTAAAAGTAACAGCTCTTGCTGGTGGCGGTATGATGCTCAGCTTTAGCTGGCTGGCCGGTTGTAATCCTTCTCCGGAAGAAACGCTCACACTGCCAAAAGAATGGTTCGGGCTGAACAGTTATATTAAAATTGGCGAAAACGGAGTTGTTACGCTGATGTCTGCCAATCCGGAATTTGGCTCTAATGTTATGACCTCAATGCCGATGATACTGGCTGAAGAGCTGGATACAGACTGGAAAAAAGTGATAGTAGAACAGGCGGATTTTTTTCCGCAACGTTACGACAGGCAATTCACTGGCGGCAGCCAGGGAATCCGGCTAGGATGGAAACCCTTGCGTACAGCAGGCGCTACTGCCCGACAAATGCTGATCAATGCTGCTGCACAAACCTGGAAAGTTCCGGCAAATGAAATTACTACGGAGGCCGGTTTCCTTTACCATAAGGCAAGCGGTAAAAAAGCTAATTATGGCGAAATGGCTTCCCTTGCTGCCACCTTAAAAATACCCGGCGATGTGAAATTAAAAGCAGTCCGTGATTTTCACATCATTGGTGTGTCGAAAAAAAATGTAGTGGGTAAAAACATTGTCACGGGTAAACCTTTATTCACCCATGATTACAAGACAGCAGGTATGCTGATCGCGATGATTGTGCATCCGCCCGCTTTTGGGCAGACCATAAAATCGGTAGACGATTCAGGAGCAAGATCTATGCCCGGG
>DASZPW010000256.1:0-12616 GCA_035550155.1 Chitinophagaceae bacterium
CAAAAGGGGTTTATATCATCAATGTAATCGGAGCGAACAAAACCACAGCCGCATCTTATAAAATGATCAAAGAATAAAATAAAAATTACCAATTGATAGAGCCATTCTTCGTTTTCAGAATCAATTCTTTTTTCTCACTCTTCTCTACCCTACCGATCACTTTTGCATCAATTCCAAAACCGTTAGCAATGCCGATAATCGTATCGGCATTTTTTTCGTTGGTATAGATCTCCATTCGTGTACCCATGTTGAATACCTGGTACATTTCCCGGTCGTCCGACTTACTTGCTTCTTGTATCAATTGAAAGATTACAGGTGGCTCAAATAAATTATCTTTTACTATACGCACATCATCCGGAACATATTTCAAACATTTCGTTTGTCCGCCGCCACTGCAATGGATCATGCCATGAATCGAATCAAAATTATTTTCCAGTAACACTTTTATCACGGGAGCAAATGTCCTGGTGGGACTCAAAAGCAATTTTCCTACTTCATACTTCTGTCCTCTGTCTTCTACTACATCAGTAACTCTATGCGGACCGATATACACTACATGCTCATCCAATGAAGTATCGTATGATTCATGAAATCTTGCTCCATAGGTTTTATGAAGCACATCATGCCGGGCACTTGTGAGTCCAGTACTGCCTATGCCGCTGTTGTAAGCCGTTTCATATTTCGCCTGTCCGTAACCAGCCAATCCGACGATCACATCACCGGGTTTTATTTTTTCATTAGTGATCAGTTTTGATTTTGGCCATCTCGCTGTCATCGTTCCATTCACTGCAATGGTTCGCACCACATCGCCGACATCAGCCGTTTCACCACCCATGTAACTGATGTTTACTCCAAACGACTTCATCGAATCAAAAAACTCCTGGCTGCCGGTAATGACCGCTTCCAGCACTCCTCCCGGAATAACACGTTTATTCCTGTCAATAGTTGATGAAAAAAGAATATTATTATAAATACCGGCGCAAAGAAGATCATCGAGATTCATCACAATGGCGTCCTGAGCAATTCCTTTCCATACGGAAATATCGCCGGTTTCTTTCCAGTATAAATATGCCAGGATACTTTTTGTACCGGCTCCGTCAGCATGCATCACATTTACCCAATCCGCATCACCGCAAAGAATATCCGGATAGATCTTGCAAAATGCTTTTGGGTAAAGTCCTTTGTCGAGGCTTTTGGTGGCTTCGTGTACCTCTTCTTTCTGTGCCGACACTCCCCTCTGGGAATATAAACTCATAGTCTGAATTGAAATGCAAAAATAACATTCAGCACCCAACCTTCCATAGTCATTTCCCGATAAAGATTAGCAATTATCAATTAGTTTTGCAACTCATTTTATGAAAGTACACAGAGATATTGAAAATTTACCGGCATTCAGGAATGCTGTGATCACCATCGGCACCTTCGATGGTGTTCATATGGGCCATCGCCAGATCATCAATAAGCTGAAAGCTGAAGCTAGTGCCATCAATGGAGAAACAGTGATCATTACGTTTCATCCACATCCCAGGAAGGTGATCGCCTCCACCATTCTTGGAGTAAGATTGATCAATACTTTAGAAGAGAAACTGCAATTGCTGGAACAGTTGGGCATCGATCACGTGGTTGTGGTGCCTTTCACTGATGCATTTGCCAATCAGCCAGCGGAAGATTACATTAAAAAT
This sequence comes from Chitinophagaceae bacterium, assembly GCA_035550155.1. Lineage (GTDB taxonomy): Bacteria > Bacteroidota > Bacteroidia > Chitinophagales > Chitinophagaceae > UTBCD1. The sequence goes on from DASZPW010000256.1 coordinate 1,683, forward strand.
TTCCTGATCGAAAAATTTCATCCGCATACCATCATAATCGGCTATGATCACCGGTTTGGCAAAGAAAGAAAAGGAGATTATTTGCTACTTGAGAAAAAAGCGCCGGAGTATGGCTATGTGCTGAAAGAAATTCCCAAACATGTGTTGGATGAAATTTCAATTAGTTCCACAAAGATCCGTGAAGCTTTGCTGGAAGGGAAAATTGAAACAGCTGATAAATTGCTGGGTTATGAATTCTTTTTTTCAGGAATAGTGGTACATGGAGATAAACTCGGCAGGAAGCTCGGTTACCCGACAGCTAATCTGAAAATACCTGATGAAGAAAAGATCACACCGGGCAACGGCATCTATGCAGTATATACACAACCGGAAGGATTTGAAAATCGCTTGAAAGGAATGATGAGCATTGGTTTTCGCCCCACAGTGGATGGCAAGAAAAGAGTGATCGAAGTAAATATTTTTGATTTTGATAAAGAGATTTACGACGAGACGTTAAAAGTTTATGTAAAAAAATATTTGAGAGAAGAGATCAAGTTCAACAACCTGGATGAACTGATAAAACAGATCGGGTTGGATAAAATTGAAAGTGATAAAATCTTATAAGGTGTCAGGCAATCATTTTCACGATCATTTCTTTGAGTAATGATGCATCTTCGGTGCCGGCATCATGTACTCCAACGCTTCGTAAGTTATATTCGTGCAGTAATAACAAAACAGCTTCAACCTGCGGGTATGTGAACAGGTTCACCGTTTTTATATAATCTTTCACGAAATAAGGATTCAACCCCAGCGAAGCTGCAACGGATTTCTCATCTCGTGAACTGAGTCCGTATATCATAAACACTTTGCTGAAAAAACTATACAATGAAGGAAGGATCATTTGAATGGGCCCGGCTTTGGGATTGCCTTCAAAATATTGGATGATACGAATGGCTTTTGAAAGATCTTTATTTGCTATGGCTGCCTGCAATTCGAATACATTATAATCTTTGCTGACACCGATGTTTTCTTCAATGACTGATTCGGTAATATTCTTTCCGGAACCAAGATTAACACGGATCTTTTCAATTTCGTTGTCAATCCTGTTCAGGTCGTTACCAATATGATCCACTAAAAGCATCAATGCCTTTTGAGTAATAGTTAATCCTTTCGATTCTATAAGCTCCTTTGTCCATTCGGGCAGTTTGTTGTCATACATTTTTTTTGTGGTCAGCAACTCTCCTTTTTCCTTGAGCAGTTTTGCAAGTTTGGTGCGCCCATCAACTTTCTTTTCCTTATAAGAGACAACGAATACGGTAGATTTCAAAGGATTCTCAATGTATGCTTCCAGTTTTTCAATATCCCTCATTTGTTGTGCTTCCTTCAATAAAACCACCTGACGCTCCGCAAACATCGGGTATCGGCGGCAGGCATTGATCACATCAGGCCAATTAGAATCTTTTCCATAAAATACTATAAGATTGAACCCGGCCTCGCTTTCATTCAGTATGTGATGTTCTGCATAGTCCATCACTTTATCGATATAATAATCCTCCTCACCTTCAAGCCAATACACGGGTTTGAAGTTATTTTTCTTCCAGTCATTTATAATCTTTTCAGCCGACATAATTTGCTAAGATAATGGCTTTGTTTATCACAGTGCGTTAATAAAATTAAGTCCTTCTTTTTGAGTTGAAAAAATTTCTGGCACGGTTTTCGGAATTACTAGCCCCGAACGGATATTTTAACAGGATTTATCTGTTTCACCCGGCACACATGGATTATCTTAGAAATATTTTATCATCCAGTTTCCGGAATTAAATTAAATAAAAACCGAAATCTAAAAATCCTTTTGTATGACAAACACAAATTATCCATCAGCTACTCCCCAGGGACAAAGTCAACCGCCTAAAAGCAATAACAGTAAAAACCTCGTTATAGGTTTGCTTGCTGCTGGTTTGTTAGGCACATGGGGTTATCTTTTGTACGACAAAAACAAGTCGACAGAACAAATTCAGACATTCCAGACTCAAAGCACTTCGTATATGACTCAGCGTGATTCGCTGAAAAGTTTGTACGATGAAGCAGAAATCAGGCTGGACTCCATTACCAATTCCAATAACAATCTGAACGGCCAATTAACTGATCGCCAGAAAGACATTAACAAACTCAGATCCCAGATCCATAGTATTCTTACAAAAAAGAATGCTACGGATGCTGAACTTGCACAGGCTAAAACCCTGATCGCTCAATTGAATGATAAAATATCCGGGCTGGAAGCTGATGTTGCAAGGCTTACCAACGAAAATCAGCAACTCACAGCTACGAATACAAGCCTGACCCAGGAGAAAGCCGATCTGCAGCAATCTCTTCAATCCACAACAGAACAAAAACAAGACCTGGAAAAAACAGTGGATGTTGGTTCTACTTTCAGTGCTTCCAATATCCAGGTCACCCCAATCAATGATAAAAAGAATGGTAAAGAAAAAACTACCACTACCGCAAAAAGAGTAGACAAACTGGTAATATCATTTGATGTGGAAAACAGGATCGCAAAATCTGGCCCGGCAGATATGTACATAATGGTTACAGGTCCGGATGGAAAAGTTATCGCTGATCCTGCCATGGGTTCCGGAACTTTGACCACCCGCTTAGATGGTGACAAATCTTATACGGCAAAAGTTTCTATCCAATATGAGCAAGGCACTCAAAAATTAGTTGAGTTCCCCATCAAACAGGATAAGTTTCAGACTGGAGATTATAAAATTGAAATCTATCATAACGGGTTCAAGATCGGAGAAGGAACAAGAACCCTTAAAAAAGGTGGTTTATTCGGTTAAAAGTAAAATTCACTCTACTTTGAAACCGCTTCCTGAAAGGGAGCGGTTTTGTTTTTTTGTACCTGGCTTATTATATACAATGCGGAAAGCAATCACTGGAATGCAATAGTGTTAATACGATAGCCTATTCCGGTCAAGACTTCTTATCTTGCAAAACACAGGTCAGTGTTTGTAAAAATCGCTGATTGTTCAATGAAAGATATCAGAACCATATTAATAATTCTTCTCGCAGTGATCCTTATGGCCACCTGGGGATTTTATATTTATGATAAAAGTCAATCCGCAGAACAAGTAAAGCAAACAATAGTTACAGATTCCACTGAATTCAAAAAAGCCGTAGTCCGGGCTGTTGAAGATTCTTTGAAACGGGTATATGCCTCAGTTAAACGTGACACTGTTTTTATATCAAAAGATTCTCTTCAGGAACTAAGCGAAAATGATAGCACTGCCGGTAATCTTTCCGTAGCACCTGTAAAAAGTGAAAAAGCCGAAAAGCCAAAAGTTTCAAGGGCTGCATTCTATTTTACTGCAACGGGAATAAACCTTACAGCCATTACTGCGAAAGATGACAATAAACCCGAAGTAACATCGCTAGCCAATGAATCAGAAAAATTCATTTTATCATTCCTATTGCAAAACAGGATCCTTCCGACTTCAACTTATACTATATATGTAGTAATAACAAGACCCGATGGTCAAGTGATACGCACCGTTACTACTGGAAAAGATTTTTTTCTGGCCGGAAAAGAAGGATGGAAAGCATATACTCAAAAAATACATTTTACTTATACCAGGAAAAGCAGGAAAACAATAACAGCTATTCTGCAGCCGGCATCATTTAGACCGGGGATATATACGGTAAAAATTTATCATGACGGCAAAATGATCGGAATGTCCACAAAGCAACTTCAGTGAAGCTGAAATTCACTTGTCTTTTTCCAGAATATATTCCTGAACTAATTATCTGAATTTAACTGCTGATTTTCTAAAATGAAAAAAACAGATAACGGTTTTATAAAAAATTGCTTTTACTCTGCTACTCTTTACAGTTAAATAAAAATTACTTCAACATGCAACTGCAGGAGTAAATTGTTATCTGTATTTATAAAAAAATGGAGGCGATCGCCTCCATTTTTTTTACTGAGGTAATAGAACCTGGTCAATTTCGTGAATGGTTCCATTAATATAATGCTGATCACTCGTTCCTCCAGGTGCCGGTGTTGGATTGATCAGAAAATTTGAAGCTGTTGCATTCCCAACCCCCTGAACAGTTGCTGCAGTGACTCCAGTCAATCCAAATGTTGCTTTCAGGCTTACCCCGGGATGTGAGGTAATAGCTGTATTTAGAAGCGTTGGATAAAATGTTGCTGTTGTTGGCAGATTGACAGTAAATGCCCGCTGACCAAGAATATGATAAACAACAATTCCCTGTACTACTTGTGCCGTGAGTACACTGTATAAAGCAGGATTTTGAAATACGGTTGGCGATGATGCCAAAGCTGTAGCAGTAGCAGAGGCAGTTGTAGGATCCATTCCCTGCCCTATTAATGCCAAAGTTATTTGACCGGTTAGGATTTGTTGGAAGGCAGTATTAGTCGGTGCAAAAATGGTAAGATTAGCGGCAGGATTTTGTAAAGCTGCCTGCAGGGTACTTGAAGCTGCAACACCACTATCTGCCCGCTGAATAGCCGCTTTCAGATAAGTGAGATTAGGATCTGTATTAATTCTATCCCATAAATACTGGGAAGGAGGTAAAAGAACAGCAGCCACTTTATGAACCACACCGTTGGCAGCCTGAATATCTGCCTGTGTAACAGGAATGTTATTTACAAATAATCCAAACCCGTTTTTAGATGGAAAGATCGGCATGCGCAAACCGGGAGGTAATGCCGTCGATGGCGGAGCTAATATAAAACTGCTCTGTAAATAGAGGTTGGGAAACGTTGTGGAAATAGTGGATGACGTGTATTTCTGACCACCGATCAAATGATATTTAAGAAGCGTATCCAACTGGCCGACCCTAAAAAAATTGACAGCAGCTTCATTGGGAATTCCGGACAATTGCATTGCAGCATTATCAGGCGCAAAGAATGTGAACACTTTTGATTTGTCGGAAAGCAATGTGGTTAAATTCGCCCTGGTAACCGCTGCTTTTAAAATGCTATAGTTTGGATCAGAAAGAATATCTGCTATTGAAGATCCGCTCGGTTGAGGTTGCAATATTGGCTCAGCTTCCGGTAAATCTTTGTTACAGGAAGACATCAGGCTTATAAAAAGTATAGCCGGGAGTAGCGAACTAATCTTTTTAATATTTATTCTGAGTTTCATGTTTTGTAATTTTTAAGGATAAATTCATTATAGTACGTTATAAGCAAAACTGATATAATACAAGCCGCCGATACTGGGATTACCTATCGCTGTACGGTAATACTGGTTCAGAACGTTGGTGGCGCCAAGTTTAAATATCGAACGAATCTTTGGACGTTTGTAACTGATAGATGCATCCACTGTATTATAAGCAGGTAAATCGCCTTGTGCAAAATCATTTTCATAGAAGAAACCATCCTGCCAACGCCAGATCAAATTAAATCCAAATAATTTTTGTTTTCCAAATCCTGTATTAGCAAATGACAAAACAGTTCTGTATGATGGCACGTCGAAGTAGGCATGAAATCCAGAAGGCACGTTTTTGATCTTATCAGAAGAAGCATTAGCTGAAATGGTGAAATTTGCCGGTAATTGCCATTCTACACTTGCACCCCATCCATAGGTTTTTACTTTTTCCGGGGAGTTCACAACAACGGAAAATCCGGTATAGGTCGGGCCCGGTGTGCCATTGGGAAACTGGATCACATCACGACGAGACAGGAAGTTTTGATACGTGCCCCAATATCCATACACATCAATCAAAACTTTATTTGCAATTAATGATTTATATCCAACTTCAAATGTACTTACCGACTCCGGCTTTACCTGTTGGTACGTTACTTTAGTTGGATTGCTGCCTTGTGGCGGTACTGTTTCCGGATCGTATCCGGGATTATTGAGCAAGTTGTATTTTTCCCATAGATCGATATTAGCTCCCAATAATCTTCCTGTACCAACATCGAGATCAATCCACTGTTGTTGTGTACTGGGAAAACGATAAGCTGTTTGATAAGAGAGCCTGAAATTCTGGTCCTTGGCGGGTGTGATGACCGCAGTTACCCGAGGAGTAAACCGGCCCTTGAAATTTTTATTTCTATCGTAACGTCCGGCAGCAGATAATTTCAAAACATCTTTTATCACTTCTTTGCTTAACTGTGCATAAGCACCTAATTCATTAATATGAATCGGATGCCCGGGTTTATCTGCAAACAGTGTTCCCTCACTATTTAAAACATATTGTTTCCAGTTTCCACCGACGATGAGGTCTGCAAACTTTATGGCACTTGAAAGGTTATATTGCCCTTCCACCATATACAGGTCAGTTTTATCTAAAAATAATCCTCCCTGGGGTATCGGAATTTTTCTCACTGCGTCAAATAGTTCTCTGAATTGCGCAGATCCTGCATCAGGCCTTCCCTGGTCTGCAACCGAACGGGCTATGTTGTGTGCATCGATATCAGAACTGCCCGCCATTTTTGCATTAATATAAGCAAATGCATATTGCGGGTACCAGGTGGTGCTTGGTTTCCAGGCTTCATCAAATAATTGAGTGGTTACTGTCAGATTGTGTGATTGCCCTGCATTTTCCTGCGTAGTATATCCACGGAGAAACCAATTTTTGGCTTTTAATTCAAGCTTATATTGCGCCATTTTCAGATCCTTCAACATATAGCGTTGACTGCCGGTATAAACAGTATTACCTGTTCCCCAAAACCCTTCAAGAATAGCTTCCAGCCTGTCATTAAACTTGTAATTCAGGGAGCCGGCAAGTTTATAGTTAAGTGAATTGGGATCGGCAACTTCTTTCTCTGTATAACCCGTTCTTGAAACCGGAATGTCTGCAGGCAAACTGTTTATATAACTCTGCCAGAAAGGTACCTGCTGTGCGATCTGGTCTAATACCGACCGCAGGTTGGTTGTAGTTTCATCACCATATACATTCACGCCATCGTAATTGGGATCGGTTTCTCTTGTTCCCGGTACAATTGAACCAGTGGTGCCAAGACGTTTATAATTGCGATAATCATCCGCCACCCAATCTTTAGCTTGTATGAGTTCTGATGTTAACTTAAAAGCAAATTTTTCCGACACCTTATGTGCCCAACGAAATGACCAGTTATAGTATGGAGATAAACTCCGCTCCCTCCCATCTGCATGCATCATTCCTTGTTTTATCTGCAAAGAAAGACCCTGGTATTTAAAAGGATCTTTACTAGTAATGAGTAATGTACCATTCATTCCGCCGGGACCAAACAAAGCAGAAGAAGCACCAGGCAATAATTCCATATTATCAACATCAAGTTCAGTAAGTCCTATTACACTGCCCACTGAAAAATTCAAACCAGGCGCCTGGTTATCCATACCATCTACCAACTGGTTAAATCTTGTATTTCCGCTACCGGCAAAACCTCGGGTTGTTGGTGTTTTAAAAGTGAGTGATGAAGCAATAACGTCCACTCCTTTCAGATTAGTAACTATATCATAATAATTAGATGCAGGAGCAGTACGAATAGTGGTGCTGCTTACTCTTTCAATCGAAACAGGCGATTCCAGAATTCGCTCCGGCAAACGGGATGCTGCTACGACTACCTCTTGACCTAATGAAGAGGTTGGTGCAAAACTTACTGAAACCGGCTGATCAGCATTGGTCACATTTACTTCCTGGGTTTCATACCCAATAGAACTGAATATTAATGTGACCGGAAGCTTACTTACCGTTAATTCAAAAGTACCCTGTTCAGAAGTATAAGTACCCGTTGTTGTTCCTTTTACAATTACAGATACTGCTGATACAACTTCATTGGATGAGCTGTTACGAACCGTTCCTGTAATCTTGATACTTTGTGAAAAAACTGTGCTGCTGAAAATTATCACCAGTAAAAAAGCAATCGTTAAATGGCTTGATTTTCTCATAGTGTCAGTTTTAGTTAAAAAATTTCTATGGAAAAGTAACATTTCATTAATTAAGATAAAAATTTAATTTATAACTAAAAAATAGATTGTTAGGAATTTATTTTCCTCACTTGAAGGGCGATTTATTATTTTCGAATTATGGCTGATTTTACATTTCCCCAGCAAACATCTTTTTATAGCGGAAAGGTCCGTGATGTTTATACCATTAAAGACCGTTGGTTGGTCATGATCGCTTCTAATCGCATTTCAGCATTTGACGTCATTTTGCCCCGCCCTATCCCATTCAAAGGACAAGTGCTGAACCAGATCGCTGCTTATATGCTGAATGCAACGAAAGATATTTGCCCGAACTGGCTGATTGATGTGCCGGCGCCAAACGTTTCAATCGGTAAAAAATGTGTCCCATTCAGAGTTGAAATGGTTGTACGGGGAAACCTTACCGGCCACGCCTGGAGAACGTATTTCTCCGGCAAAAAAGACCTTTGTGGCATAAAAATGCCGGATGGAATGAATGAAAATGACTTTTTCCCCTCGCCTATCATCACACCTTCAACCAAAGCAGAACAAGGACATGATGAAGATATCAGTAAAGAAGAAATTATTGCAAAAGGTTTGGCTAATGAAGACGAATGGAAGATACTTGAAGACTACACGCTGAAATTATTTGCACGAGGAAAAGAAATTGCAGCAAAAAGAGGTTTGATCCTTGTTGACACCAAATATGAATTTGGCAAGATCGGTGATGAGATCTACCTGATGGATGAAATTCATACTCCGGATTCCTCAAGATATTTTTATGCAGAAGGATTTGAAGAAAGACAGGAAAAAGGAGAACGTCAAAAACAACTGAGTAAAGAATTTGTAAGAGAATGGCTCATCGCCAACAACTTCATGGGCAAAACCGGGCAAACCGTTCCTGATATGAGTGATGAATGGGTAAATACCATTTCACAACGATATGTTGAATTGTATGAAAAAGTGATCGGTGAAAAATTTGTTCCTCAATCTCTGAGTGAAGACGAGACCTATCAACGTATCATTTGCAGTCTTGAGAAATTGAAATAAGATTTTCCATCAAAAAACAATTATCGGCCTGTGGCCGTTTCCCGGATCAATAATTTTTGACTCCACATCAAATACATCTTTGATGATAGATGTCGTGATCTCTTTTTGATCATTGATCTCATATTTGATCTCGCCATGTTTCATAAACAAAATGCGATCGGCATAAGTCAGTGAAAGATTGATGTCATGAAGAATGGCAATGACGGTAACATTTTTTTGACACATATCTCTCGCCACCTGCAATAGTTGATGCTGGTATTTCATATCTAAATGTGAAACCGGCTCATCCAGGAAAAGAATTTTATTTTGATTTTTTTCTGTATCCCATATCTGGGCCAAAATGCGGCTCATCTGGATCTTTTGTGTTTCTCCGCCCGATAAAGTGTTGTAATCCCTGTCCAACAGATCATCCGCCTGCATCACTGACATTGCCATTTTACAAATCTCTTTATCTTCTTTTGAAGGCACTGTTTTAAAATACGGATATCTGCCCATCATCACCATATCATTTGTCGTGATGGGAAAAGTGATATTGTAATGTTGCGAAAGGACTGCCCGCAACATAGCAAGCTCTTTTTTTGAAAATTGGCTGATCTCTTTTTCATTAAAAAATATCCGGCCGCCTGAAGGCCGCTCACTGCCTGCTAATAATTTCAGTAAAGTGGATTTGCCGGCACCATTTGGACCCATGATCACATGAAAACGATTTTCTTCAAATGCAACTGTCGTTTCATGCAATAATGTTTTATCACCGACTTTAAAAAATATATTTTCCGCCTTAAGCATAAAAACCTCCTTGCTGTTGCTTGCGGCTGTTGCGAATTAAAAGAATCAGAAATACCGGAGCACCAACAAATGCGGTGATGATCCCGATAGGAAATTCAGAAGGAGCCACAATAATTCTTGAAACCATATCAGCTAAATTCAATAGAATTGCCCCAAGCAATGCTGATGCAATAATGAGAAAACGATTGTCTGAACTTTTCATCATTCTCAAAAGATGCGGAACGACCAACCCGATAAATCCAATTACTCCAACAATTGAAGTAGCCATGGCAACAATGAATGTGTTGATGAGGATGATCCGCATTTTCAGTTTCTCGGTATTGATGCCGAGATATCCTGCTTCCGTTTCACCCAGCAATAATGCATTTAATGCTTTACTATATCGAAAACATATTAAAATGCCAAGGGTTGTAGAAATTCCTACCAACTCCACCGCATGCCAATCAGCACCGGAAAGTGTTCCCAAATTCCAGAAAGTAATGCTACGAGCTTGTGGATCTCTTGCTATGTAAGAAAAAAAACCAGTGCCTCCGGTTGCTAACGCATTAACAGCAATACCCGCCAGCAACATGGTATTCACATTTGTTTTTCCAAACACACTCGACAAGCGATACACCAAAAGCGTTGCTAATAATCCACCTAAAAATGCAAACAAAGGCAGCATGAATGGTCCGATAGTATCTGCAAATGATCCCGCTAATGTTTTACCCATTACAAAAACAAAAGCAGCGCCTAATGCTGCGCCTGATGAAGTGCCCACTAATCCGGGCTCTACAATAGGATTCCGAAATAACGCTTGCATCAATGCACCTGAGACTGATAATGCAGCACCGACAAATGCACAAAGAATTACTCTCGGCAATCGTATCTGAAAAAATAAAGCTTGCTGGATCGAATTTGGATCATTGTCATGGGTAAATCCTAACTTATGACTGAAGAATGTAACAATCTGTTCATAAGAAATATTTACCGCACCTACCCTCGCCGAAATAATTAATGAAACAAAAAGTAAGATCGCCAGGCTGATGTAATAAAAACGAAAGCTGAGTTTGCTCATTACTAAACTTATTTCTTATGAACCAGGTGCATGATCTCTAAAACATTTTCCCCGGTACGGGGGCCAAGATAAACAAGGTCATGTTCTTCGATCCTGTAAATGCGATTATTTTTTGCTGCGGGTGATAATGCAATGCCGGGCAACTG
>DASZPW010000257.1:0-7685 GCA_035550155.1 Chitinophagaceae bacterium
TTTTGCATTTTCAACATGAGACAGTTCTTTGCCAATTGTCATCCAGCGATACGGATGCACTTTATAGGCTAACTCCCTCAGTTTATGCCAAACATCTCCATAAGGTTTCGTCAGGTAGTGTTCTTTGAATTCTTCGCAAACCACTTTTCGTTGCACATCCAAACTTTTTTCGCTGAATGCTAATGATAACATGCGGTCGCTTTCCAGCCAAAATGCTGTTTCAAGATTTTCTGCCGGAAGTTGAATGGAATAATTGGTTAGATCGTTTGTTGTGTAAGCATTGTTTTCGCCTCCTGCCATCTGCAACGGTTCATCGTAATTGGGAATATTTATCGATCCGCCGAACATCAGGTGTTCAAATAAATGAGCAAAACCGGTTCGTTCCGGGTTTTCATCTCTTGCTCCCACATCGTACATAATATTCATCACGGCCATCGGAGTAGAAGTATCCTGGTGAACGATCACCCGAAGGCCATTGGCCAGTGTAAATTTTTCGAATTGGATCATATTTGTTCTAACAAACCTTAAAAGATAAAGGTTGTAAAAGTATTGAAAAATCTGATGCCGGAAGGAACGAGGCGTTAGAAGAAATAAATTTTATAAAATGCTTTTCACTTTCAAATCGAACGAATACAAGTCGCCGTTTCGCTTCACTATCACCTGCACTTTTTCATTTGTCACCTGCAATGCTACCTTGTAAGCAGCAAGATTTTGAGAGAAATTTTTATTGATGGCAACAATGATATCCCCTTCTTTTATTCCTGCTGCTTCCGCCGGCGAACCTTTGGCAACGTCGCCCACCACGATGGTGCTATCAACTTTGTATAGTTCAATGCCGGAGTATGAATAATCGAACGACTCGTAAAAATGTGAATTAGGAATTAAGTAAATATCCCGCTTGGGGTAATTCAGGATCAGGTTGAAACGACGCAATACATCATTGCCTATCAATCCACCGAGGTATGGATACGAAGTGACATTATATGTATCATCAAATACGAATACCGGCACCTTTTTAAATTTATATGGTCCGATCCTCAACTCGCTGATCACTGTCAGGTCCATATCCAGTTTACCGCCGAGGCCTTCTGCCTGTTTCAGAAAAAATTTTCTTTTTCTTTTTATCAGGGAACTATCCGTAACAAAATCACGGTTCAGCATCATGCACAGCCCGGCGCCTATATCAAAAAGAAACCTGGTATTGGCGGATCTTGAATCCCGTAACCTGATATTTGTGATCGGTAATGTATTCAATGATGGTTTGAATAAATATCCTCCTTTCGGATATTTGAATGTTCCCCTGCTGAAAAAATCAATTTTCAAACTATCATAATCTACTTTTACGATATACCTTCTCAGAAAGGAATAGCCGATGATCCCGTCAATTCGTTCACCATACACCTCAGTTAAAATTTCATAATCATTTACATGAAAGTCGAGGCTATCGGCTGTCAGGCTGCTGATATGTAATGTATGGCCGTATAGAAAGCTGACTTTTTTGATCCCTGCTATGCCACGAATGGTACGGTCAGTTGGCAAAGGTTTTAATTTCAGGTAATCGGCTGTAGTAGAATCAAGGGAAATACCACTGCTGCCTGTATCGAGAATAAAATTCAAGGTGTCAGAAAAATTGTCTAACCGGGCCTTCAATAAAATGATACCACCGGTAAGCTGATCGAAAGGAATGCGGGTTATAAAACGGGACGGCGGCTCAATAAATTCTTCCTGTCCGTTTACCCTTACAGATGCAAACAGCAGGGGAAACAACAGGAAAAAAATGATCTTCTTCATACAGTTAGTTTGGATGGCTGCCGCTATTTTATTTATGACAATTACTTTCATCATATTGTTGCAGCAATATCAGCCGCTTAAATAAATTTAGTCCAATCTACGGGAGCCTCAAAACCGCTCAACATAATTTAATATAGCGCTCCGTACCTTTGCAGCCCAACAAGACATATGCAATTAAACGACTTATATCATAAAGCCTCATCGTTTGAATTTCTCAGCCAGGAAGAAGGCGTGTTTTTATATCATCATGCTCCGCTTACAGAACTGATGTTTGTAGCTGATGAGCTTCGGAAAAAACAAGTGCCGCATGGAAAAGTGACCTGGCAGATAGATCGCAATGTTAACACTACCAATGTGTGCATTGCCAATTGTAAGTTTTGCAATTTTTATCGGGTGCCCGGCCATCCGGAAGCCTACATCACAGATATGCCAACCTATCGGAAAAAAATCGAAGAAACAATACGCTGGGGCGGAGATCAGTTATTGTTACAAGGTGGCCATCATCCGGAATTAGGTTTGGAATTTTATACCAAAACATTTCGCCAGATCAAAGAAGAATTTCCTGCTATCAAACTTCATACACTTGGCCCGCCGGAAGTGGCGCATATCTGCAAGCTGGAAAAAATGAGTCATCATGATGTGTTGGTAGAATTAAAAAAAGCCGGAATGGATTCTCTGCCCGGCGCTGGTGCAGAAATATTAGTCGATCGGGTCCGCCGATTAATTTCCAAAGGAAAATGTGGGGCTGATGAATGGTTAGCTATCATGCACGAAGCACATTTATTGGGAATCACTACATCAGCAACGATGATGTTTGGTCATGTAGAAACTATTGAAGAGCGATTTGAACATTTGATCAGGATCCGGGATGTGCAATCACAAAAGCCCGCTGATGCAAAAGGATTTTTGGCATTTATTCCCTGGACCTTCCAGGATGTAGATACATTGCTTGCAAAGATCCGTGGCGTCCATAACTTAACTACTCCGGAAGAATATATTCGCATGATTGCTTTGAGCCGGATCATGTTGCCCAACATTAAAAATATACAAGCAAGCTGGCTGACTGTAGGCCGGCAAACAGCGCAGTTATGTCTGCATGCCGGTGCGAATGATTTTGGAAGCATCATGCTGGAAGAAAATGTGGTCAGCGCTGCCGGAGCTCCGCATCGCTTTACTTACAAAACAATTCAAGATGCGATCCGGGAAGCAGGATTCGAACCTCAATTACGCAATCAACAATATGAATGGAGAGAAGTACCTCAGGCAATAGAAGAGCAGATGATCGATTATTAAATAATTTATTTCACTCCACTTTCTTTTATGAGCAACGAACTCTCCATAAAAAATACTATCCGCATCAATGCTCCTATATCGAAGGTCTGGGACGCATTGGTGAACCCGGAGCAAACGAAAAAATATATGTTTGGTTGTGAAGCGCTATCCGATTGGAAACCGGGCAGTCCGTTACTTTGGAAAGGAAGCTGGGAAGGAAAAGAAATGATCTTTGTAAAAGGCTCCATAGTAGCAATCGAGCCGGAAAAATTTTTATCTTATACGGTTATTGATCCTAACAATCCATCGATACCGGATATCCCGGAAAATTATCTCACTGTTACGTACAGTCTTTCAAAAGAAAATGGAGAAACGGTTCTTACTGTAACACAAGGGGATTATGCCCGTGTTGCTGAAGGAGAAAAAAGATACAAAGAGTCTTACAACAACGGCGAAGGATGGAACCCGATCCTGCTGCAGATAAAAAACCTCGTAGAATCAAATCAATAATGAATGGAACCATTCAATTTTAATCCTTTCCCCGGATTACAAACGGAGCGGCTATTGTTACGTAAGTTGGTTGAGCAAGACGAGAATGAAATATATCAACTTCGCTCCAACGAAAGCATTTCAAAATATCTAACACGTCCTTTATGCCAAAGTATTGATGAAGCCCGTTCCTTTATTCAAAGGATCAATATTGGAATTGAAAATAACGAGTCGTTATATTGGGCAATCAGTTTAAAAAATAATCCATCGCTCATTGGAACGATTTGCCTCTGGAATATTTCATGGGAACATGAAAGAGCAGAAGTTGGTTTCGAATTGCTTCCTGGTTTTCAGAAAAAGGGATACATGCAGGAAGCGCTGACTGCTGTATTAGATTTTGTATTCAATTCCATGAGACTCCATTCGATCGAAGGAGTAGTGGCTCCGGATAACCGGTCTTCCATCAAAATCTTAGAAAAGAATCATTTTGTCCGGGAAGGATATTTCAGAGAAAATTTTTTTTATAACGGAAAATTTTTAGACACAGCCGTGTATTCTCTTTTGAATCCAGGTAAAAAATAAAAGAGCAACCTGCCGGCTGCTCTTTCATTTATTTTTACAACAAATTTACTTCGGGTATTTTACAACTTCGTGTTTGATCGGTTTCACGGTTCTTAGGTAAGCATAAATAGCGCTGAGATCATTATCAGTCATTCCTGAATAGAATTTTACAGGCATGATTGTGTTCTCTTTTCCGGGGTCATAGTTATAGCCGCTTTCTTCCCGGCATACGGTGAATTTGTTCATAAACCTGTCTAATGTCCAGGTGCCGATACCGGTTGCTGAGTCCGGAGTAATATTGGCTGTAGTTACTTTAAATGTAGGAAGTGTGAAGGTATTTCCACCGGAAAACATGCGGCTGAAATCAGGCTGTCCTTTTACAAAAGGTGTATGACAGGTTCCGCAATCTGCTAAGTTAACAAGGTACCCTCCATATTTTACAGGATCAGATTCAGGTGGCGCCATATTGCTGTCAATAGATTTTTGCAATGCTTGTGCTGGATAGGCCAAACTAAGAGGGATCATCAGGTGTCTTTCCGGCACTTTATTTTTTATCGGTTTCAATGTGTGGAGATAAGCAATGATGCTTAGCAGATCTGATTTTGCCATGTGATTGAAGTTCGCATACGGCATAAGCGGAAACAGAGTATCTCCATTTTTATTGATGCCCTGAGTAATCGCTTTTAAAATATCATCATCCGTCCAGGTGCCGATGCCGGTTTCAGGATCTGGTGTGATGTTTCTCGAATAAATAACTCCGGGTATTGCATCTAACATATCATGAGAAAATGCTTCACCTCCTTCTCCTTCAGTACCGGGTGTGGGTGGACCGGAATATTTAGTGAAATCCCTTTTACTATGGCAATCCATGCATCCGGCCACATGATTTGCAAGATATTCACCTCTTGCAATTACTTTTTGAAGGGAATCTTCTTTATTGCTGGCTTGTGGTTCTTCTTTCTTATTGTTATTGCAAGCCGTAAAATAAGTAACAGATGCAACAGCAGCAACTATTGCAACTAATGCAAAAATTTTTCTCATGACAGAGTTTTTTAATCGTTGGTTAAAAAGATTGCTAAAGAGATGAAAAGTTAAGAAAAAAATGGATACGCCGGTATCAAATTACTTTTACGACATGCAAGCTGTGGTCTAAAATGGTGAACCTTGCTTTATAATTTTTCTCGATTTTTCCAAGCTGTTTATCCAGTTTCATCACTTTAGCAGGATACAAACTGCACATGCGCAATGCTTCTTGCAAATCGATATTGCAGTGTTCTACAAGATTATGTACCGCTTTTGCCATTGTCAATGCCGAGCCGCTTAATATTCCGGAAGCTTCATATTTATCACCGGATAACTGGTGCCGGTAAAATCCTTCCGAACTTTCTGTCACAGCATCGGTGATCACAAACAGGCGATCAGCCATTGCTTTTTTTGCAATGCGTACAGCTGCATAATCTACATGAAAACCATCGGGAATAATGCTTGCCATAATAGTTAAGTGATCCATAGCAGCCCCTGTCAATCCGGGCCGGCGATGCTGTAATGGACTCATGGCATTATATAAATGAGTTACTGCAGTAATTCCGTTTTCAAATCCATGCATTGCTTCTTCGTAGGTGGCATTACTATGGCCCGCAGAGGCCACAATATCGTATGATAGAATCAACTCTATAATTTCTTTACTGCATATTTCCGGTGCTACGGTGATCATTTTAATGACTCCTTTACCGTACTCCAACAATTCTTTTACTTCTTCCCGTGTAGGAATATGGATCAAAGATTCCACGTGTGCCCCTCTTTTCGCTGGGTTGATCCACGGCCCTTCGATATGCAATCCCAAAATACCTTCACCGCTCCGCCGCCAATACTCTTTGACAGCATCAATGCTCTTAAAAAAAACTTCTTTTGTGTTAGTTGCTACAGCTGCAAGACAATAAGCGGCTCCTCCTTTTTTACAATATACATTTAACGCAGACAGAGAATCTGCTTCGGGAAAAACAGCCAACAATTTTCCATAAGCGCCGTATATCTGAAGATCAATGAATGAAGGAACCAGCATACAGCCGGGAAATTTTTCAGTAATATCATTCGCAATTAATGGCCCACCCGGAACAATATCAACGATGATCCCGTTTTCAGTAATCACCGCATGATCGTCCAGCCATTCATTTCCTGTAAACACTTTATCTGCTACAAATATTTCTTTTCCGGCCATATGCTCACTTTGAAACAAAAATAAATTAGTTCGGCGTATGTTATCAGCGGGTTAAAGATTTCCTGTACTATTATTTATTATTAACTTCAGATACTTTTCATTGATACATTAACGGTAAATAAGATCATGGCCACTCCAATCACTTTCTGGAAAGATACTATTGATACCTGGTACCGCCTGTTGCATTCTTCTGCTAATGGATTGACCAACGTAAATGCCGAGATCATTCTGAAACAAAGCGGCCGGCAAAAAAGAAAAGTCAGCCGCCTTGAAAAGGACATTCGTTTGTTTTTAGGTCAATTTAAAAGCCCGCTGATGATGTTACTGATCGCAGCGGTGATCCTTTCCGGTTTTCTGGGAGAACGATCCGATGTTTTCATTATTTCTTTCATACTTCTTTCCACTACAATAATGAGTTTTTTCCAGGAAAGAAACGCCGGGAGGGTGGTAGAAAAACTTCAATCGCTAATAGCTATCAAAAGTACAGTATTGAGAAATGGTCAGCCTGTTGAGGTACCTGCCGATCATATTGTTCCAGGAGATGTGTTGTTGTTTAATGCCGGCGATGTAATTCCTGCCGATTGCCTTCTGATTGAATCCAATGAAATACATGCAAATGAAGCCAGCCTTACCGGTGAATCTTTTCCGGTTGAAAAAACTGCTGGTGTGGTGGATGAAAAAGCGCCGCTGGCAAAACGCAGCAATTGTTTGTGGGAAGGCTCCAGCGTGGTGAGCGGTACCGGGAAAGCACTCGTTATTCAAACAGGAGCCAACACTGTTTTTGGAAGTATTGCTCAAAGCGTTTCAGCCACAACGGAAACGAGTTTTGAAAAAGGGATCAAACGATTTGGTTTTTTCCTGATGAAGATCACATTGATCCTGTCCATTTTCATTTTAGTGGTTAATCTTCTCTTTCATCGCCCCCTGATTGATTCTTTATTATTTGCCCTGGCATTGGCTGTAGGAATGGCGCCGGAATTATTGCCGGCTATCAACACCATCGCCATGTCCGCAGGGGCAAGAAGAATGCTACAGAAAAAAGTCATTGTAAAAAAATTATCTTCCATTCAAAACCTTGGCGAAGTAAACCTGCTATGCACCGACAAGACCGGCACTATCACGGAAGGCACTATTGTTGTTTCCGGCATTTATGATACAATGGGAAAAGAAAATGATTTTGTGAAACAACTGGCATTTCTAAATGCAAGCCTGGAATCGGGATATGAAAATCCCATTGATGAAGCATTGCGAAAATTAAGTGTGCCGCTTTCTTTTGAACCGAAAAAACTTGGTGAGATCCCTTATGACTTTACAAGAAAGTGCCTGGGAATTGCAGTTGCTACAGATACAAAAA
>DASZPW010000258.1:0-5319 GCA_035550155.1 Chitinophagaceae bacterium
GTGGTGCCGCAGGAAGAATTGCTGACAAAAGCCAGGTCCATCCTGGAATTGATCAATAGCAAAGCCCCAAAAGCCATAGCAGGATGTATAAAAGCGGCCAATGCAGTATTTGATGAATCGGTTAATGGTTTCGAAACAGAAGTAAAAGAATTTGGAAAATGTTTTAATACTAAAGATGTGAAAGAAGGCATTACTGCATTTCTTGAAAAAAGAAAAGCAAATTTTACTGGAAGTTAAATTTGCAATGGAACTATATTCTTCACTAAAATATTTACAAGTGAAAAAACGCCAGGATTATATTTCATGGGATGAATATTTTATGGGAGTGGCCCTTTTGTCTGCTAAGAGAAGCAAAGACCCCAACACACAAGTAGGCGCCTGCATTGTCAACGAAAAAAACAAAATCGTCGGCGCCGGCTATAATGGCTTGCCGATCGGATGCAGCGATGATGAATTCCCCTGGCATAAGGAAGGAGAATTTTTAGATACAAAATATCCTTATATCTGCCATGCCGAATTGAATGCAATATTGAATAATATCGGTATGGATCTGAAAGGTTGCAAAATATATACGGTATTATTTCCTTGCAACGAATGTTCAAAAGCCATTATCCAATCCGGAATTACTGAAGTCATTTATTTATCTGACAAATACCAGGGCAATGATATTTTCAAAGCATCCCGCATTATGCTGGACAAAGCTGGTGTGACGTATAGAAAGGTCAACGCCAACATTCAACATATTGAACTGTCATTTGATGTGACAAAAGTATAATCCTAATATAAAACACGACTTCAATGTTGGCTTGCAATAATTGATAAATCTCTCAAAAAGTTGACAGGTGTTTTCAATCAATCAAGTATCTTCGATAGTGTTAAAATAATATTGAATACTTTAAAACAAAAACTATGTTTGATGATATCTTAAATGCGGTAAAAGGGGAACTTGGCAATCACCCTGAGATCACTTCACTTCCCGCTGAACAGCAGGAAGCTATTCACAATGAAATTGCGAATCACATAAACAACTCGGTTCAAAGTCAAACCTCAACCAATCAATCATCTTTGGGTGGGGGATTATTATCAAATTTAGAAGATATGCTTACCTCCAATAGTCCGTTGACAGGAGCCATTGAAGGCGGATTAGTGAGTAGCCTCGGCAGTAAGTTTGGCTTATCGCCAGCTCTAACCGGTGCTATTTCCGGTGCATTACCCGGATTGATCCAGCGATTTACAAAAAAGTGATCTTACCTTCATTATTGTGTACAATTATAATGATGAATCCCGCAGGGCTGCGGGATTTATTATTTGAACCAGCATTTTTCTTATAGTTTTTATTGTACTAATATCTTTTCAGTAGTGGTTCCGGCTTTCAGAAAATAAATTCCCGCTGTATAGTTTCTTATGCTGATATTTTGTAAACCCGGATTTACCCGTTTTTTCCAAATTAATCTTCCACTGGCATCATAAAGACTAAGCATGGTTGCTTTATTTATCTGCATTTTCAATTCACCATTCATAACAGGGTTTGTTATTAAGGAAATAACCTGCCCGTCATTACTAATTTTTGCTACTCTTACCTGACTGTAACTAGATTTTCCATCTTGGTCCATCTGCAATAGCCTGTAATAATTCATTCCCAATGCAGGATGGCTATCTGAATAGCTGTAATTGATCGGCGAATTACTATTGCCTGATGCAGCGACGATTCCTATATTATTCCAATTATTTCCATCCAAACTGCGTTCCACAATAAAATTTTTTGAATTCTGTTCGTTTGCCGTACTCCATTGAAGCAATACCTGCTCATTTTGCTTTTGTGCAGTGAAATAAATAAGTTGTACAGGCAGCGTTGTATTTGATATTGCTTTAAATGCAATATCTGTTGCTTCGCTGAAATCATCGTAGCTCGTCCAGGAATGACCATCGGGATAAACATCGTTATCAGCTCCAAGGCCTGCGTAAAAGCCATAATGAGGAATTAATTTAAACCCATAATAATTCCCTGCGATAACAGAAACATTTAAGGCAGATACATCGACAGAAAACCATCCTGTTGTTGATAACGAAATATTCGTTTTAGTGTTTAATAAAGTGCCCCATGAAGTAGGCGAAGAACATGAATAGATTTCGATATCAAAACTACCCGAAGAATATACATTATAAATATAAAACTGTATCTCCGAAATAGTAGCGTTAACAGAAGATTTAAACGTCTGGCCATAACTTCTGTCTATTGTCATGTCATAATCCGGGTCGTAATAATTCCCCCAATCATACGATCCATAACTGGTTGTTGATTGAGCAATAACAGTCTGAGCATTGAGTTTAGAACAACAAAATACAGAAGCAAAAATAACTACCAGGTAAAATTTGTTTTTCATTAGTTCCGGTTTTAGTTGATACAATCAGAGTAATTGTGATCTTTAAACTATTGCTAAGTTACAGCAGAAAATAATCCATATACTTTCTGAGAAAATGCATTTTTTCTCCATTAATTTCCTATTCATCAAATACGTAACTACGCCACTTATATTATAATTATCTTTTTTATAATCGGGGTAATCATGAAAAGAAGCTACGAGACTGGAAGGAAGAGACAGACTTCTTGCCATCCAATGATCGTTCTCCCTATCGCTCCAATTTTTTTTACTGTACATCGGCTCAATACTAAAATTCCGGAAAGTTTCCTTCTGGAACAGTATTAAAAACTAATTCCTGCGCCAATGCTTCCTCCCGGATATACCTTGCCATCCATTTTCCAAAAATTATCAGAAGGAGGATCCAGATAAATGATCGGCCCTGCAATGATCTTAAAGAAAAAGCCGCCAACCGGTTTTTGGTACCTGTACCCGGCGCCGGGAATCAGGTATATTTTTTTATCAGACAAATTGCCGGGAGAAAAAAGTTTTTCAAAGTTTTCAATGTAGGGTACTACAGTTACTCCAAATTCAAAATGGTCCTGCTGATGACCGGTAAAAAATTGAATCCCCAAAGGAAAAGCAATGACATGACTCATTATCGAAAAACCTGCCCGGTATGACTTACTGAATTTTTCACCCTGGGAAAAGATCCTGTCATAGTTGACTGAATAGTAAGCGCCTTTTGAAGTACCATCCACATAAATCGTATTTCGAGCTGTAAAATTGTTTTGTGCATGTATTGACAGAACACATACGATCATAACAAAAAGAAGCCCGAATTTTTTCAAAAAAAGAGACAAGGCAAAATTTTTAAGAATACTTTAAAAATAATCGGCAAATACAGAATCAGTTTACTATTCTTCAAAACACGACTCATCTCATCTTTGTGCTCACACAATTTTATGAGTTTGTCTTTGGATTTATTGCTCCACCAATTTCTCATCAATTAAATATGCAGCCACACCACTTACATTATCATTTCCCTTTTTGTCGTCGAGGTATACATGAAATGATGTAACAAGTTGCGATGGAAAAGTCAGGATCTTTTTTCTGCCAATAGTTGTTCCCTCTATCTCTCCAACGTTTTTATTAAAGTGCATCAGCTCAATTCTAAAATGCCGGACAGTTTGGCCGAGATGAATGGCTTCCCGGAGTACAATGCAGTTAATAGTGGTAGACTGAAAGAATTCCACAATAAAATTCTGAATGTTAGCGCCGTAAGCGCCGGAACCAAAACTTCTTACTGTAACATCTTTTGAAGTAAGATCATTTTCGGAAAATTCGTAATAAGCTCTTGCTTCTCTCAATAAATTATCGGAGAAATTTTTATCTCTCAATTTTTTAAATCCTACCAACGATGCAGAATCTTCTGACGAGATGAGTCCATTTCTATTCGGCGGCACGTTCAATAATAAATTAGCTCCCCGGCCAACTGATTTCAGATACAACGCAAACAACTGATCAGGAGTTTTCACTTTTGAATTTTCGCTTTCGTGCCAGAACCATCCGGGCCTGATGCTGACATCACATTCTGCAGGTATCCAATTTTTCCCATTTACATTTCCCTGGTTCAATGTATCAACAGGCGGCGCACCGGCACCTCTTGTGAATCCTGCGGTATCGAGATAATTCCAATTTGTTTTTCCTGCAATGCCGCTTTCATTACCGCACCATCTTATGTCCGGCCCGATATCACTGAAGATAACTGTCCTCGGAGAAATCTCTCTCACGGTATTCTCAAATCTTCTCCAGTCATAGATTTGTTTTTTCCCATTTGGTCCTTCGCCATTGGCGCCGTCCCACCAGAGTTCCCAGATCGGTCCGTAATTCTGAAAAATTTCTTTGATCATGTTCACAAAAACATCATTGTATTCCGGAGTACCATATTTTGGATGATTGCGATCCCACGGAGAAATATAGACACCGAACTTCAATCCGTATTCTTTGCAGGCATCGGATAATTCTTTCAATACATCACCCTTTCCATTTTTCCATTTGCTTTCTCTTACTGTATGTGTAGAATATTTGCTGGGCCATAAACAAAATCCATCATGATGTTTGGCAGTAATAATAATTCCCTTCGCTCCCGCTGCTTTAGCAATGCGGCACCATTGCCTGCAATCCAGGTCAGTGGGATCAAAGGAATCTTCCGCTTCTTTTCCCGTTCCCCATTCTTTATCAGTAAATGTATTGGGGCCAAAATGCATGAAAAGATAAAACTCCATATCCTGCCAGGCGAGTTGCTGGCGGGTCGGTAAAACGGTACGTTCCTGTGTTTTTCCTGCTAAAGGAAAAAACAATAGAACAACAAATAAAATTTTCAAATAGTTACGCATTATTTATTGATGACTGATTTTATTTCTTCTCCTATCGGATGATCTGCTTTGAAAGTATATCCGAGTAATTTGGCCATTGTTTGCGCAAATTGTTCCTGGTATAGTTGCATCGGTTCTTTTATTTCACCTGTGGCCCTGATGCCGGGGCCCATTACTGCAAACCAGATCTCATGAGCATCTTCGATCTTGTTATTATGGCCGGTCCATTTTTCTTTTTCCTTGTCTCCGCGACCATGATCCACGGTAATGAAAATCGCTGTTTTGTTTTTGTATTGCGGATCGTTTTGTACAAATTCCCAGATCTTTTTGATCCATGCATCCACCTGGTGTGCTGCATCAAGGTATGAACGATACTTACCTGCATGCGCCCATTCATCTGTTTCTCCATAAGAAATATAAAGCACTCTTGGTTTATTTTTCTCCAGGTATTCCATGGCAGAATAATGCGTGAATACATCGAGACATTCACCTTTCAGCCAGGGTTTGTAGCCTTCTGTCCGCATGGCATTGATCAGTTGTTCATTCGCTGTTGGATTTTTTCCTCCTACGGAATCAAATGC
>DASZPW010000259.1:0-2217 GCA_035550155.1 Chitinophagaceae bacterium
GTAGCGATGTCGTATTTATAAATAGTTGGGGGAAATGTAAAAGAAGTGAACGTGTAGAAAACAAACTTATCATCTCTCTGTCCTCCAAAACCATTTGCTGTTCCTAAAGCAGGCAGCTTAACTTCTTTTTCAAGTTTACCATTGTAATCATAGACATAAACATGGTTTGAAACATCTTTAAGATAAGTAACAAAAAGTTTTTTACCTGCAGCTGTAATAGAAGCAATCACTTCAGGTTTTTCGGGAATGACTGTTTTCCAGTTTTGTGGTTCGGGATGTGCCGGATCTATTAACACTAACCTAGTATTTTTTGCGCCATCATTCGTACTGATTAGAAATTTTCCATTTATTTCTTCCTCAAAATTGTAAAAATAATTTGTTACATCCTTAATGACCGGCTTGAAAGATTTATCATCGCTTTTGCTGTCAAAATACCAAAGTGCATTACCATCTTTTCCTTTACCACGATCGCTGATGTTTAAAAAAACATATCGCTCATCTTCGCTGGTAAATACAGTATGAAAACGCTGGGGGTTTTCTTTATCCTCATAAATTAAAACATCCTGTTCCTGGGGAGTGCCCACTTTATGAAAATAAACCATGTGGTCCTCATTTTTAGTTACCAGCTCTTTTCCTTTTTCAGGTGTAGGATATCGGCTATAATAAAATCCATCACCCTGCCAGGATGCGCCGGAAACTTTTACCCATTTGATCGAATCTGGAAGATATTTCAAAGTGGTCATATCCATTACATAAAAAGTTCGCCAATCACTGCCGCCGGTAGATTTTCCGATCACAGCATAGTGACCATCTTTCGACAAAGAAAAAGTTGCGAGGCTGCTGGTGCCGTCAGCAGAAAATTTGTTAGGATCAAGTACTTCTTCAGGTTTTCCATCCAAACCTTTTTGACGATACAGCACACTTTGATTCTGCAATCCGTCATTCCGGGAAAAATAAAAATAATCGTTGTTCCGTGATGGCGCAGAATAACGGGGGTAATTGCTCATACCTTCCAGTTGCTCCAGCCAGTCAGCACGGTAAGGAATTTTAGCGAGGTAATCGAATGTAACTTTATTTTCTTCTTTCACCCATGCTTTTGTTTCGTCACTATTATCATCTTCCAGCCAGCGATACGGGTCGGCTACCATGGTACCATGATAATTTTCGGATACATTTTCTTTTCTGGTATCCGGGTATTGAAGCTGAGCATTCAGTAAATAAGGATAAAGCAGGAGACATACAATGAAAATGCGTTTCATGAAGATTATTTTTTGGTACCTCTAAGGTAAATGATTATCGAAAAACAACGTAGCCATTGCCATAGTGATGATACCGGTCAAAAGGAAAAATGATCCTGTATCATATGAGCATCTGACTTGCATCAGTTAATTTCCGTATGGATTCAGTAGTTTCATGAAACAAATGCGGGTAAATTGATCCGGTTCACTACAATTAGATTTTTTTATTCACAGAACATCCTTTGCATTTCACGGATTGTTTCAGTTTTGTTCTTTTATTTCTTTACCTATTGTCCCGGCTTCTCACAGGATAGCAGGACGAATCTTCCGAAATTTTTACAGAAAAAATATTTTGGAGTAACTATTGGCTATATAAATTACAATTCACCGGAATTAAAATTGGAACCTGGTTTTTCGGCCGAATCTATCCATACATACGATGAAAGCATCCGTGTCTTTGCGGGGCATCAATTCAATAAAAACCTTCAGTTGCAGGTAAGCTATATGCGCCCGGCGTATTGGATCACTTTTAAAAATGTGAACGGGGATCAGCGGGAACATGCCGTTACGTTAAATGAATTAGCACTAACACTTCGGGCAGGTATTTATAATAGGAAAAGACTTTCAGTTTATACTGAGAGCGGTTTAGCATATAACAAACAACTTGGATTCAGTGTATACGGAGCCCCTGCAGCAAAGGACGTTGTTTATTTTTCGGCATTGGCGGGTTTAGGAGCAAAATTTGAATTGAATCCTTCATGGGATTTGAATGCAGAAGTGGTCGCTCCATTTTTTGCAAACAAGCAACACGCTTATAAATATTTACTTGGTGGCGGTATCTCCTACAATATTCAGAAGCCCAAAGTGAAAACGAGTACTGTAAAAAATGGTAAGCAGTATTTTTTCCCAAAAAATATTATACAAGCCTCATACACTACCAATACTTTTGGTTATGGTGTGAATAATTTTAGTGAGAAAA
>DASZPW010000260.1:0-1780 GCA_035550155.1 Chitinophagaceae bacterium
ATTGTGAATTGGTACCGAAGTCTGGGCGTAACAGAAATTGTTTTTATTGGAGCATTTGTCCTTTTTTATGTGCTGTACCTGGTTAGGGTTATAGGTATCGCATCCAGGCTTAATACCCCATTTGCCACAGTTTTTATAAAACTGGCCCTGCGGACCCTCTACTTTGGGCTGTTCCTCGTTGCCCTGCTTGGTCCCTCTTTTGGCGGATCCAAAAAAGAGGTTAAATCCATCGGGAAAGACATCATGATCTGTGTGGACCTTTCCAAATCCATGGATGCGTTCGATATACAGCCTACCCGGCTGGAGAAAATCAAACACGAAATGAAGAAACTTGTAGCAGCATTTAACTCGGATCGTATCGGTATTATCATTTTTGGTTCAGAGGCATTTATGCAATGCCCCCTCACCTATGATCAGAATGCGCTAAATCTTTTTATAGAAACCATGAATACCGGGCTTGTACCTGTAGCCGGTACCGATTTTGGACCCGCCCTCCGAATGGCCCTGAAAAAAATTGATGAGGATGCCGAAAATACCGCGCAGGCAAAATCAAAAGTGATTATCCTGATCAGTGATGGTGAAGACTTTGGAGAAGAGACAGATGACATTGCACAGGAAATTGAACAAAATGATATTAAACTCTTTACCCTCGGCATTGGCACAGAAAAAGGTGGAAACATCTACGCAGGCAGTGGCGTAAAGAAAGACAGGGACGGGAAGGCTGTAGTAACCAAATTGAATTCGCGTTCGCTACGATCGCTTGCCAACAAGACAGGCGGGCAGTATTTCGAGATCAATGAAACTAAAAATGATGTTTCACGATTAATTAATACGATAAGTAAAATTGAAGGCGAACTGAGGGATGCAAGATTTGTTGACGTGACCGCAAACAAATATTACTATTTCTTGCTGGCCGCCCTTATTTTGTTCATCCTGGATATATTTCTAAATATCAGAACTGTGAGAATATGAAATTTGTCGGTTTAATTATCGTTCTGTTGCTGATAACTGATCCACTCAAGATCAGTAAAATCAACAGGGCAAAAGCTGAAGCTAAAAAAGCATTTCAGTCTGGCGATTATAAAACCGCAGCAGAAAAATACAATTTTCTCATAGATTCCATGGATGTGCAGGAGGAGGCGGTATTGCTGAACCTCGCTAATGCATACTATCTGCAAAATGACACGGCAAACGCTTTCACGAGATACCAATCCTTAACCCAAAGCACAAATAATGAAATAGCGTCCAAAGCAAATAACCAGCTCGGGCTAATGACCAATCAGCGGGGTAAACCCGATGAAGCACTTGACTACTTTAAACAATCTATCCGGGCTCACCCGGCCAATAATGATGCCCGCTATAATTACGAAATGCTGAAGAAAAAGCTTGATAAAAAGAAAAAGGAAGACCAGAAAAACAATAAGGACAAAAACAAGGATGAGAATAAAAAACAGGAACCTTCCGAGTTTGCCAAAAGGTTAAAAGCGCAGGCCGACCAGCTTGTAGCCGAAAGAAAATACAGCGCAGCCTATAACCTGATGATCGATGGTTTGAAAAAAGATCAGACAGTTTCAAGCTATCAGACCTTTATCGACAGAATAAAAGATGTGGACGAAATAGACAACTGATGAAAACGAAAATATTAATCTCTCTATTAACAGCCTTACCCCTGCTGACTTTTGCCCAGACAGCAGAATCTTCTTTTCACATGGCATCCAACCAGTATATTCACGAGAAAAACCGTGAAGCACTGACAACAGTCGAATCTGCATTGAGAAAA
>DASZPW010000261.1:0-6909 GCA_035550155.1 Chitinophagaceae bacterium
CAGATCATTCCTGCACGGTTTTTAAAAGCAACAACGAAAGAAGGTTTTGGGAAAAACTTGTTTCGTGACTGGAGATATGAGAATGACGATGAAACAAAACCCAAAAAAGATTTTATTCTAAATAATCCCGTTTACAAAGGAGAAATTTTAGTTGCAGGAAAAAACTTTGGTTGCGGATCTTCAAGAGAACATGCTGCTTGGTCAATACAAGATTATGGATTCCGGGCAGTAGTATCGAGTTTCTTTGCTGACATTTTTAAAAATAATGCTCTGAATAATGGTGTGCTGCCTGTTCAAGTAAGTGAATCTTTTTTGCAAAAAATATTTGCCCAGGGTCCTGATTCGGAATTGACAATTGATCTTGAAAAACAAAAAATCACGATTAACAATACCGGAGAAGAAGAGGCCTTTGAGATCAACCCTTACAAAAAAACCTGCTTGCTGAACGGTTATGATGACATAGATTATTTGCTCAGCATAAAAAACGACATTGAAAATTTCGAATTAATAAAAGCATTTTAAAACTTATAACTCGTACCGTTTGTTTATGAAAAAGAATATTGTAGTCATAGAAGGTGATGGCATCGGGCCGGAAGTAACCCGGCAATCTGTCAGAATATTAAAAACGATTGCTGAAAAAACCGGTTTTGAATTTGATTTCAATTATTGCCTGATGGGAGCCGATGCAATTGACAAGACAGGAAATCCCCTCCCCGATGAAACAATTGAAGCCTGCCTGAACAGTGATGCGATCTTATTAGGAGCAATTGGTCATCCGAAATATGATAATGATCCAACAGCCAAAGTCCGCCCGGAGCAAGGTTTGTTGAAATTGCGGAAATCACTACAGCTCTTTGCGAATATCCGGCCCATAAATACTTACTCTTCCCTGCACCATCTATCGCCGTTGAAAAATAAAAACCTTGAAGGAGTTGACTTCATCATTTTCCGTGAATTGACCGGCGGCATTTATTTCGGGAAGAAAGAATTGAGTGAAGATGGAACCAAAGCAAGCGACGATTGTGTGTACAGCAAAGCAGAGATCGAAAGAGTGGCAGAACTTGCATTTCATTTTGCTCAAAAGCCTGAACGAAGAAAAAAACTAACCCTCATTGATAAAGCGAATGTTTTAGAAACATCAAGACTCTGGAGGAAAACTGTAAGAGAAATGGCAGAGCGTTATCCGGAAGTCAAAGTGGATTATATGTACGTGGATAATGCGGCCATGCAGATCATGCTAAATCCTAAACAATTTGATGTGATACTCACAGAAAATATGTTCGGCGATATTCTGAGCGACGAAGCTAGTGTGTTGAGCGGCTCTCTCGGATTATTACCTTCTGCTTCAGTAGGAAAAGGAATTGTTTTATTTGAACCCATTCATGGTTCCTATCCACAAGCTGCAGGAAAAGATATTGCCAATCCATTAGGTTCTATTTTATCTGCTGCCATGATGCTTGAATATCTCGGCATGAATGAAGAAGGAAGCCTGATCCGTGAGGGAGTGAACTGGACATTGGAGCATGGTTTTGTTACAAAGGATCTCGATCCGGTGAATTTTTATTTTACGTCCACTATTGGTGAATTGATAAGCGATTATGTGAGTGGAAAAATTCCGGGATCCATTAAAAAAGATAATATCGAATTGAGAAAATCAACGATCATTTGATCGGGTTTGTCAAGAACAAACAATAGTTCGTTTAATATTTTTTAAAAAGTTGCTTGCTGAGTTCTTTTTTAGAAACGGCGGGTGTATATTTACCAAACATACATCCTTCATGTTGAAGAATCATTCATATAGCATCATCACTTCTGTAACCACAATTATTATTGTGGCTGTGATTATTATATCTTCTTCAGCAGGAGGTGGTGCATGACTATAAAAAAGTAAAATCAAAATAGTAACCCGCCTCCAAAAAGGCGGGTTTTTTATTACCCGAAAAAGAGCAACTATGTATTACAACAACGACACAATTATTTATTTCAACGGAAATTTTGTTAGAGCAGCTGAAGCTTCTACTGACCTTTACAGTCAAAGTTTGCATTATGGTTATGCAGTGTTCGAAGGTATTCGCTCCTATCCTGTCAACGGTGGAACAAAGATGTTCAAAGGAAAAGAACATTATGATCGCTTACGCCGCTCGGCGGAATTAATGAAAATGCCTTTTCAGTGCAGCACTGATGAAATGATCGAACTTACTTATGAAGTATTGCGCAGAAATAATTTGACAGATGCGTATGTGCGACCTATTGTTCTTTGTTCCCCGAATATGTCTTTGTCAAAAGGGAAAGAATCTTTTTTAGCAATCGAAACATGGGAATGGACCAATGGTTACCTGTCCAACAAAATGCGCATCATGACATCCTCCTACCGCCGGCCCAATGCAAATGGTTTTCATGTAGAAGCAAAAGTGAGCGGCCATTATGTAAATTCTATTCTCGCCTGCCAGGAAGCAAAAGACAATGGTTTTGATGAAGCATTGATGCTCGACACCGACGGATTTGTAGCCGAAAGTTCCGGAGCTAATATTTTTTATGAAAAAGATGGAGTACTCTATACACCGCCGAAAGGAAATATTCTTACGGGCATCACCCGTGCAACAGTAATTGAATTATGCGATGAACTGAATATTCCTGTAGTAGAGAAATTATTTCTCCCGGAGGAAATGCGTGGCGCTGACGCCGGATTTTTTTGTGGCACTGCTGCAGAAGTGGTGGCGTTGGAATCATTGGATACTATTCCATTTAAAAAAAATTGGGAAGAGTCATTGAGTTATATACTGCAACAGGCATATAAATGTAAAGTATTGGAAAAAGAATTTAATCAATCATTAAAAGTAGCATGAGCGAATTGAATAAATACAGCAAGACAATCACACAAGATCCGACACAACCGGCAGCTCAGGCTATGCTATATGGTATCGGACTGAGTGATGATGATTTGAAAAAAGCACAGGTTGGAATTGTAAGCATGGGTTATGATGGAAACACCTGCAACATGCATCTGAATGATCTCGCCAAAATAGTGAAACAAGGTGTTTGGGATAATGACCTGGTAGGATTGATATTTAATACCATTGGCGTCAGCGATGGCATGAGTATGGGAACGGATGGTATGAGATATTCGCTGGTAAGCCGTGATATCATCGCAGACTCGATAGAAGCAGTTTGCGGAGCGCAATATTATGATGGGTTGATCGCTATTCCCGGTTGTGATAAAAATATGCCGGGCTCTGTCATCGCAATGGGAAGATTGAATCGGCCGGCGATCATGATCTATGGAGGAACGATCGCTCCCGGCCATTATAAAGGAGAAGCGTTGAATATTGTTTCAGCGTTCGAGGCATTAGGAAAAAAAATTGCAGGGCAACTAAATGATGCGGACTTTAAAAATATTGTAATGAATAGTTGTCCCGGCGCCGGCGCTTGTGGCGGAATGTACACTGCCAATACTATGGCGAGTGCCATTGAAGCATTGGGAATGAGTCTGCCCTATTCTTCTTCCAACCCGGCGTTGAGTAAAGAAAAACAAGATGAATGCCTGGCAGCAGGTAAAGCGATCCGTTTGTTACTGGAAAAAGATATTAAGCCATCGGACATCATGACCCGCAAAGCATTTGAAAATGCTATAACGGTCGTAATGGTGTTAGGTGGAAGTACCAATGCTGTTCTGCATTTGATCGCTATGGCAAAAAGCGTAAATGTAAAATTAACACTAGATGATTTCCAGAATATCAGTAATAAAATTCCGGTATTAGCAGATTTCAAACCAAGCGGCAAATACCTGATGCAGGACCTGCATGAACATGGAGGCTTACCTGCTGTCATGAAATATCTTTTGAGAAATGGCTTGCTACATGGTGATTGTTTAACCGTAACAGGAAAAACAATAAAAGAAAATCTTGAAACTATTCCTGATCTCGATTTTCAAAAACAGGATATCATTCAGCCATTGGAGAAACCGATTAAAGCAACCGGGCATTTACAAATATTGTATGGCAATCTTGCTGAAAAAGGAAGTGTAGCTAAAATATCTGGTAAGGAAGGTGAAAAATTCACAGGATCTGCAAGAGTATTTGACGGAGAGTTTGAATTGATCGCAGGAATTCAAAACAAAAAAGTAAAGGAAGGTGATGTAGTGGTGATCCGTAATGTAGGACCCAAAGGAGCACCGGGAATGCCAGAAATGCTGAAACCTACTTCAGCGTTGATCGGAGCAGGGTTAGGAAAATCAGTTGCACTTATTACTGATGGAAGATTCAGCGGAGGCACACATGGTTTCGTTGTCGGTCATATTACTCCTGAAGCATACGAAGGTGGTTTGATAGCATTGGTGCAGGATGATGATGTGATCGAAATTGATGCAACAAAAAATAAGATCACATTAAAAGTAAGCGACGAAGAAATTAAAAAAAGGAAAGCAAACTGGAAACAACCTGATCTGAAAGCAAAAAAAGGAATTCTGTATAAATATGCGAAGTATGTAAAGTCAGCGGCAGAAGGTTGTGTGACGGATGAAGAATGAGGCCTCCCCAAAACCCTCCGAAGGAGGGGCTTAACAATCACACTGGGCCAGCTTTTACAAGAAGCTAATCGAATTGAAAATTTATTAAAAAGGAATTTATGGATACACTCGAATTGAAAAAAGCAAACCTCAAAACAAACGAAACTCCAAAATCCCCCCTTCGGGGGGTTGGGGGGGCTTTGTCCGGCAGCGAAGTTGTACTGCATGCATTGATCGCTGAAAAAGTGGATACCGTATTTGGTTATCCCGGTGGCGCTATTATGCCGATCTATGATGCGTTGTATGATTATCGTGATACAATCAATCATATCCTCGTTCGTCATGAACAAGGCGCCATTCATGCAGCACAGGGTTTTGCAAGATCTTCCGGAAGAACAGGAGTTGTTTTTGCTACCAGCGGGCCCGGTGCCACAAATCTCGTTACAGGTTTAGCAGACGCCATGATCGACTCCACTCCTGTTGTTTGTATCACGGGACAAGTATATGCTCATTTACTCGGCACCGATGCATTCCAGGAAACAGATGTGATTAACATCACCACTCCAGTTACCAAATGGAATTATCAGGTTACTGATGCTACTGAAATTCCTTCAGTACTGGCAAAAGCGTTTTACATAGCAAAAAGCGGCCGGCCCGGGCCTGTATTAATTGACATTACTAAGAATGCACAGCTTCAGAAATTTGATTTTACAGGCTATGAAAAATGTGATCATATCAGGAGCTATCGTCCAAAGCCTATAGTAAGAAAAGAATACATCGAGCAGGCGGCGCAATTGATCAATGAAGCAAAAAAGCCGTTTGTGATCTTTGGACAAGGTGTGATATTAGGAAAAGCAGAAAAAGAATTTAAAAATTTCATTGAGAAAACAAACATTCCTGCTGCATGGACCATTATGGGAATGAGCGCCATACCAACAGATCATCCGCTGGCAGTTGGAATGTTAGGCATGCATGGAAATTATGGCCCGAATGTTTTGACCAATGAATGTGATGTGCTGATCGCTGTAGGAATGCGTTTTGACGATCGTGTTACCGGACGCCTGGATAAATACGCCAAACAAGCAAAAATCATTCACCTCGACATCGATCCTTCAGAAATTGATAAAAATGTAAAAACAACTGTGCCTGTCTGGGGAGATTGCAAAGAAACATTACCGCTGTTGACTGAATTAGTAGAAGAGAGATCGCATTCAGAATGGTTACAAAAATTTAAAGAATATCAAAAAGAGGAAGAACAGGAATGTATCATTCCAGAATTGAATCCCACTGACGACACACTAACCATGGGAGAAGTAATAAAGTTTGTAAATGAATTCACCGAAGGAAATGCAATCATCGTTACAGATGTCGGCCAGCACCAGATGGTGGCTTGCCGTTATTCTAAATTCAATCAGAGCAAAAGCAATATCACTTCAGGAGGATTGGGTACCATGGGTTTTGCATTGCCGGCGGCTATCGGCGCCAAATTTGGCGCACCGGAACGTGATGTCATCGCAGTTATCGGCGACGGCGGATTTCAGATGACTATCCAGGAACTCGGAACAGTGATGCAAAGTAAAGTAGATATCAAAATTTTAATCCTGAATAATAAATTTCTCGGAATGGTGCGTCAATGGCAACAATTGTTTCACGATAAAAGATATTCATTCGTGAATATAGAAAGCCCGGATTTTGTGAAGGTGGCAAAAGGATATGGCATCGATGGAAAAACTGTTACACAGCGTAATGAACTGAAGAATGCCATCAAAGAAATGCTGGATCACAAAGGAAGTTATTTGCTGGAAGTAATGGTTGGAAAAGAAAACAATGTATTTCCGATGGTGCCTCAAGGATGCAGCGTCAGTGAGATACGTTTAAAATAATTAATAATTAAAATTTATGGTAAAGAATGAATACACGATAACTGTTTATACAGAAAACCAGATTGGTTTACTGAATCGCATCGCTATTATTTTTTCAAGAAGAAAGATCAACATCGAAAGCATGAACACCTCTCCTACCGAAGTGGAAAGCGTTCATCGCTTCACTATTGTGATCAATGAAGTAGAAGAAGTGGTAAGCAAACTCTGCCGCCAGATCGAAAAACAGGTTGAGGTATTGAAAGCGTATTACAATACCGAAGATGAGATCGTATGGCAGGAACTGGCATTATACAAAGTAAGTACAGACGAAGTGGCGGAAAAAGTAAAAGTAGAACGATTGCTTAGGGAGTTTGGTGCAAGAGCAGTTGCGATCAGAAAGGACTACACCGTTTTTGAAACCACCGGTCATCGTGAAGAAACAGATAAACTAATAAAAGAATTAGAGCCTTACGGTTTGATCGAATTTGTAAGAAGTGCAAGAGTGGCCATTCTCAAAGGCAGTCACGATTTTCATGATCGCTT
>DASZPW010000262.1:0-6651 GCA_035550155.1 Chitinophagaceae bacterium
ATTGTAAAGTGTTTTCATGACACCCGCTGCATTTTGCAGGTCATCTATTGTCTCGAAGAGCGGGACGATATCAATATTGATCGCTTCCTTTTTCCATCCACTAAGTAAAAACAAAGCGTACACTTCAATTGCATTCAAGGCACTGTTGCAATGACTGATGATGTAGCGATGACATCCTTCTTCGCCATTCTGTTGCTGAATGAAACGAATCGCCTGGATAGTTTTGAAAGTATCCTTATGAACTGGATCAGAAAATATTTCGGGATTAACAGTTCCGGACAAATTAGTCAACAAACTTATTTTCTCAGCTTCATCTAATGTATTATAATCCGGCAAAAGATTTTTTTGAGCTGCGGCTAATGTGTCAATTATTTTTCCATGTACAGTGCTGACCTGTCTTATATCCAATGAAGCGAAATACAAACCGAACAACTCGATCTTATTAATAAGATTATTCACCAAGTGCAGGAAAAGCCCGTTATGCTGATGAATGATGATATTTTTTATTTCAAGCAGCGGTTGCAGGATATCATTTTTATGAAGATTTGTTTTATATCCCGGGATAAAAAGGTTTTTATATAATTTATTTTCCAGCTCGCTTAATAATACATCCACTCCTTCAAAGGTCAGCCTGCGTTTTAATTTTCTTACTTCGAGATAATAGCATTTGACAATAGCGCCACGCAAAGCCTCTGCTACCTGCAATGTCGTGTCGCTGGTTACAAAAGGATTACCATCCCTGTCACCTCCTGGCCAGAAACCCATCCGGATAACAGGATTATATTCGCTGATCGCATCAGGAAACTGGCTCTTCATTGATGAAACGATCTTTCCTGCAGACGGATAAAAAACATTTTCAAGATACCAGATCAGGCTTACCGCCTCATCAAATGGCGTGGGCATTTTCTTTTTGAAAAAAGGTGTTTTACCTAATTGCTGTAAATACATGTTAACCTGGCTGGTGTTATTTTCTCCCAATGCTTTTGAAAGATCATTGATAATGCCCAATACAGAACCGGGATAAAATTGCGTAGGATGCGCCGTTAATACCAATCGTATGGAAAAATCTTTCAGCTTTTCAATAAGCTCTTTTTCTTTCCTATTTTCCAAAACCTCAGATTCGAGGTATTTTAATGTCCCGATGCCATGCATATCATGGACATTTCTGAACGATGCATCTTCCAATGCGTCAAACAAAACCACCTGCCTTTCTACGTATTGAACAAAACGAAACAATAAATCGTTTTTTTCACTCTCGCTTTTATAGGTTGTATGCTTGCTGAAAAAACCTTCAATGATCTCAGCGGGGCTTAACTTCTTTGCATAGCCTTCTTCACAATTATTGAACAGTAACGACAGCAGGATGCCTGTCTTTTCAATACGATGAAAAGGCAGCGATGTAAACAGACTGTTATAAAGCTGGAATTTGGTGACGACTCCGTCACGGAACTGCTGCAGCGAGATGTTAAACTGATCATTCATCATCGTGAATTATAGAATTAACTAAAAATACAGCAAGCAGTCGTGAGTGAATATACTTATTTTATAAAAATCAATGGCAGGTTATCAAAACAAAAATGCCTCCCGTTTTTCGGAAGGCATTCTCTGAAATATGTAGTTTGATCACTCTGCAGCTTTCGCTTCTTCAGGCTTTTCGGTTTCAGTGGTTTCTGCTTTTTTCTTTCCACCGGCACGACGGGTTCTTTTAGCACCTGCCTTCCCTTCCTCCTTGCCTTTACCATAGATCTCATTGAAATCAACCAACTCGATCAAAGCCATTTCTGCATTATCACCGGGGCGGATTCCTAATTTGATAATTCGGGTATAACCTCCGGGGCGTCCTCCTATCTTTTCAGCTACTGTACTGAATAATTCTTTGATCGCACCCTTATCCTGCAGATAGCTGAATACCACACGGCGCTGATGCGTAGTATTCTCTTTACTTTTTGTGATCAATGGCTCCACATATACACGCAAAGCTTTGGCTTTGGCAACTGTGGTCACAATTCTTTTGTGCGCAATCAACTCACAGGCGAGGTTGCTCAACAACGCATCTCTGTGTGCTTTAGTGCGGCTTAGATTTTTTACTTTGTCTCCGTGACGCATGACGTTTAAGTTTTTGAGCCTTGTACCGTGTCAGGAATTACAAGACTATCGTAAATAAATTATGCCTCATTTGCTTATTTGCAAATTGGCACATTTGCAAGTTTTACAGATCTTCTTTATCCAGTCCTAATTTACCGAGATCCATTCCAAAATGCAATCCTCTTTCAGTAAGCACTTGTTCGATCTCAGCAAGAGATTTTTGTCCGAAGTTGCGGAACTTCATCAGGTCTTCCTGCTCGTACTGTACCAATTCACTCAGCGAATTGATCTTTGCAGCTTTCAGACAGTTGAAGGCACGAACAGAAAGATCGAGATCTTCCAGAGGTGTCTTCAGTATTTTGCGCAACTGCAGTGTTTGTTCATCTACCAGGTCTTCTTTCTTTTCTTCTTTATTGTCGAATGTGATGTTCTCATCAGTGATGATCATCAGGTGCTGGATCAAAATGCGGGAAGCCTGTTTCACAGCTTCTTCAGGATGAATAGTACCATCAGTAGAAACTTCCATGATCAGTTTCTCATAATCCGTACGTTGTTCCACACGGGTGTTCTCGATAGTGTATTTCACATTTTTTATTGGTGTGAAAATAGAATCGATAGGAATATATCCCAGCGGTGCATCTTTGGGTTTATTCTCTTCGGCAGGAACGTATCCACGTCCTTTGCCGATGGTCAGTTCGATATCCATACGGGCAGAAGCATCCAGTGTGCAAATGAGCAGATCCGGATTCATGATCTGAAATGAATGAGTAGCTTCCCCGATCATTCCGGCAGTAAATTCAGTTCTGTTTTTCAATGATAGTATGATCTTTTCATGAGCCACTTCATGATCTACGATCTTTTTAAAACGAACCTGCTTCAGGTTCAGGAATATTTCTACTACATCCTCGCTCACACCTTTCATTGTCGCAAACTCATGATCCACGCCTTCGATCTTCACTCCCACGATTGCATAACCTTCCAGTGAGCTGAGTAAAACCCTGCGAAGTGCATTTCCGATTGTAACACCGAAACCCGGCTCCAGCGGACGAAATTCGAAAAGTGCTTCAAAATCCGTTGCTTTCTGCAGAATGATTTTATCTGGTTTTTGGAAATTTAAAATTGCCATATTTAACTTTTATTGTTTTAAAATTTTTTTACCGGCTTCAGTACTACTATCATCGCCTGTTGTGTCACTCACTTCATCGTTCCGAATGCTGTTCAGCAAGTTTCATGCTTTGAGCAACGGGTATAATGCCAGGAGTTAACCGCTCGCCGCTATTATTTACTATACAACTCGACGATCAGTTGTTCTTTGATATTCTCAGGTACGCTTTCTCTTTCAGGATATGTGATGAAAGTTCCTTTCATTTCAGTCTCGCTCCAATCCAGCCAGTTGAATTTCGGATTCTTACCACGAACCTGGCTTGTGATTGAAGTTCTTCCTTTGCTGCCTTCTTTAATCGAGATCACATCTCCCGGTTTCAGTTGAAATGAAGGAACGTTTACCACGTCACCATTCACTTCAATGTGCTTATGACTTACCAGCTGGCGGGCAGCAGGACGGGAAGGAGCAATTCCCATACGGTATACCGTATTATCCAGGCGAGCCTCCAATAATTTGATCAATGTATCACCGGTCACGCCTTTTCTGCGGGATGCTTCCTCAAAGGTTTTGCGAAACTGACGTTCCAGAACGCCGTAAGTATATTTTGCTTTTTGTTTTTCACGAAGCTGTAATGCGTATTCACCCAAACTTTTACGTTTGCGTGTAGCTCCATGCTGGCCGGGAGGATTGCTGTTTTTACCCAACCACTTACCATTGCCTAATATAGGCTCACCAAAAATGCGGGAAATCTTGGTCTTTGGACCATTGTAACGTGCCATAATTTTCTTTCATTTCAGTTTTTTTAAAATCGGTGTCTCGATCGGTAAAAAACTGTAAAAAATTAATCGGACACCCTTTATTCAAATGAATTGCACTGATCCTTTCAGTACAATTATGACTTCCTATGTCTTCGGACGATCAGTATCACACAAACTGCAATAACAGACAACATGATGATACCACCGCCAATATAATTGTCGTGCATGACATGCACTTTATATTACACTCTTCTTTTCTTCGGCGGACGACATCCGTTGTGCGGCAACGGAGTTACATCTTTTATCATTGCTACTTCAATCCCGTTTTGAGCAAGTGCACGAATGGCGCTTTCTCTTCCGGCTCCGGGACCTTTCACATATACATCCACCCTTTTCAAACCTGCATCAAAAGCTGTCTTTGCTGCATCGGCCGCTGCCATTTGAGCTGCATATGGCGTGTTCTTTTTAGAACCTTTGAATCCCATTTTACCTGCGCTGCTCCAGGAGATCACCTGGCCGGTTTTATTGGTCAGGCTAACAATAATATTATTGAAGCTGGCAGTGATATGTGCATCGCCATAAGAATCCACTTTTACCACTCTCTTTCTTGCTGCAGCCTTTGCACTCGGTGCTGCTGTTTGCTGTGCTTGTGCTTTTGACATAATTACTTTTAATATTCAAGGTTCAAGATACAGGGTTCATTATTAATGCCCTGGCTTGTTATGTTTTATTTCTTCGGTGCTTTCTTTTTACCGGCAACGGTTTTACGTTTTCCTTTGCGGGTGCGACTGTTAGTTCTGGTACGTTGACCACGAACCGGCAA
Organism: Chitinophagaceae bacterium; assembly: GCA_035550155.1. Classification (GTDB taxonomy): domain Bacteria; phylum Bacteroidota; class Bacteroidia; order Chitinophagales; family Chitinophagaceae; genus UTBCD1. The sequence continues at coordinate 4,772 of DASZPW010000262.1, forward strand.
CCCTTTTCGATGACGCAGGCCGCGGTAACAGGCAATATCCAATAAACGTTTGATACTCATTTGCACTTCAGAACGAAGCGCTCCTTCCACTTTGAATTCATCATTAATGGTAGAACGTATAGCATTCAAATCATCATCAGTCCATTCACTCACTTTTTTATCCCGGTTAATACTATTTTTATCCAGTATATAACGGGCAGTGGACGGGCCAATACCATATATATAGGTAAGTCCTATTTCTCCTCTTTTATTTTTTGGCAGATCAACACCGGCAATACGAGCCATAGTTTCTTTTTATAGTTTTTTGTTTTTAATTTTTTGTCCCCGGGAACTTGTTACCGGATTACCGGAAACTCGCAACTGGCAACATATCTGATTATCCCTGTCTTTGTTTGAATCGGGGATTCTTTTTATTGATCACATACAGTTTCCCTTTGCGACGAACGATCTTACAATCGGCGCTACGTTTTTTTATGGATGCTCTTACTTTCATAACTTATGTTTTGTACCCTGCCAATAATGAAGGTTTATTTATATCTGAAAATAATTCTTCCCCTTGTTAAATCGTATGGGCTCATTTCAACTCCCACTTTATCACCGGGTAATATCCGGATGTAATTCATTCTCATCTTCCCCGAAATAGTAGCCAATATTTCATGCCCGTTTTCAAGCTTCACCCTGAACATTGCATTAGAAAGGGCTTCTATAATGGTACCATCCTGTTTGATTAGGGGTTGTTTCGACATACAATTTTTGGGAGCGCAAAGATAAGCGGAACAGCCTTAAAAAAGAAAAAAGGCCCTTTTTTTTTGGCTGATCAAGGCCAAAATGATCATTGATTCTCAGAAATCTGGGTAAAACAGCCTTTTTCAGGCCGGTTCAAGGTGTACTTTGGTCATATCCAGGTGTAAGTTTTGCAACTCGTGGACACTTAGCGGTACATTAAAATGGCGGCGATCTTCCCGGTACCACATTTCAATATTGGTGAAATCTCCTTTTTTAGGAGTCACCAGCCGAAAAGCTCCTTTCATGTACTTTACGGAACCGTCGCTTTCCATTTTTTCAAATCCCAATTTCATCAATTGATTCTCATCCAAAGGAAGCGGAAACATTTCTTCTGCATCGTACCAGAATTCCTGGATACCATTATCAACCAAAGCCAGGTTTTCCGGATGATCCAGGCTGACGACCGTTCCTTCACGCATCACACCATCGTCATTCACCATGATAATATCTCCTTGTTTTAATTCTCCGATTTTAAGCATAGCAAACGTTTTTGATAATTCAATTTACGAAAGTTTGATGAACAGAAATCTGATCAACCTTTAATATTGAATTTTCTACTGCACTACAAATAAGATCGCTTCATTTTGAGCTTTCAAAATGTAAGTTCCTTTAGAAAAACCAGATACATCAAGGGCATGCTCTCCGGATGAATATTCTCTTTTCATCATTTTTTCGCCGACACTGCTGAATACTTCCACCACAGATGCTTGCTTTAAACTAACCGTGAGCATTCCATTACGGACAGGATTAGGATAAATTTTCAACGAGTTTCCTGTGGTCGCAAAATTAAATGCAATGATTTTGCTGTAACTGATTCTTCCATCTAAGTCACGTTGCAACAAACGATAATAATTTAAGCTGTGCATCGGGTGTAGGTCAGTAAAATAGTATTGTTGAATTACTGTACTGTTGCCTGCAGCCGCTACTTTACCAATATCATCCCAATTAATTCCATCGGCACTATGTTGCACTTCGTAATCGAGGGTATTTTGTTCTGTAGCAGTACTCCAGTTTAAAACGACATTACTGTTTTGTTTTGTAGCAGTGAAACTTAACCAGGTTACCGGCAGAGTAGAATTAAAAGTTATTTCAAT
>DASZPW010000263.1:0-2821 GCA_035550155.1 Chitinophagaceae bacterium
CAATTTCCCAGTTAGCCCACATCCATGTAGGCCAGCGATTGAATTCACGTAAAACATCAATAGCATTTTTTCCGGCGTCCGGATAATTTTTTATGTACCGATTCAAGCGATAACAATCGGGCCAATCGCCTTCTACTGCAATAAAGTTGAATCCTTTTTCCTGGATCAACCGTTGCGTGATGTAAGAACGCCAGCTGTAATACTCACTCGTTCCATGAGATGCTTCGCCAAGCATTACAATCCTGGCATCACCGATGCGATCCATCAGCGGATCAATGTGAATATGCTCTTCTAACGGGTAAGCCCATTGTTTGATAGCGCTGACAGCTTCTGCTTCATTCAATTTTGTTTCTTTTGAAAAATAATGGCGCATATATTCAAATTGTTACCAAATCACGGTCATTTATTAAAGGCATTCAATGATAGCTGTCACAGAATTTCTTGATGATCATCATTGATATGAAAATATGTCAAGCTGAACTTTGAGAAAAAGCTGAATATGGAACTACGTTTTCATGATGAAGTAGAAATACCGGTTGGGAAAACTATCCTGAAAGGAGAATTGATCGTCCCGCTTAAAGTGAACGGAATCGTGATCTTTTCACACGGCAGCGGAAGCAGCCGGTTAAGTCCACGCAATAAAATAGTGGCACATTATCTGCTTCAACAAAATTTCGGGACACTTTTATTCGATCTTTTAACAGAAAAAGAAGATGAACAGTATCACAATCGTTTCGACATAGAATTGCTTACCCGCAGATTGATCGGCGCTACAGAATGGTTGGAAAAACAACCGGCAGCGGTGGGATGCAGGTTAGGATATTTCGGAGCCAGCACCGGCGCCGCTTCAGCATTGAAAGCAGCGGCATATCTCACACAGATCGCTGCGGTGGTCAGCCGCGGAGGAAGACCTGATCTTGCGATGGATGTATTGAATAAAGTAGAAGCGCCAACATTGCTCATCGTCGGAGGATTGGATTTCGATGTGATACGATTGAACAGGGAAGCTTATTCGCATTTGAATAGTGCAAAAAGATTGGAAATAATTGAAGGCGCTACTCATTTATTTGAAGAAAGAGGGAAAATGGATGAAGTATGTGAATTGGCCGGACGCTGGTTTGAAAAATACCTGCACCCATTATCAATGGAAGCGACCAACAATAAGCATTATCAATAAAATTATTTTTTATGAAAACAACCTCTACGAGAGAATACAAGAGATGGATTGTCGAGCCTTCTGAAGTTATTGCCCAAAAAGAAATAAAGAGGCCATCGCTTTTTCAAAGACTGCAACGGTATCTGCAAAAAGAAGACAGAGGAGAAAATCGTTTTAAATGGATCGGAATAAGTATGATCGCTCAGTCGGTCCTCATCACGCCACTTGTCGGGCTGGTAATCATATTGACAGGAAATTATCCGGCGTTTTGGTTCTTTGCTACCGCAGCAATGTATCTGACCTTTATTCCTTCTCTATCCGGAGCAACTACGAAAGCCATAATGAAAACTTTTTTTTCAAGCATCATTTTAAACATAGCAATTATTGTTTCAGCTATGCTTGTTTATTTTTTATTGTAATATAAAATAATTTCAAATGTTTCGCAACCGAACAGAAGCAGGCATGTTGCTTGCTTTGAGATTACAAAAATATCAGAATGATCCCGGAGTGATCCTTGCTGTGCCGAGAGGAGGAGTGCCGGTGGCGTATGAAGTTGCAAAAGAATTAGGATTTCCCCTGGAAGTGATCCTTACTAAAAAGATCGGCCATCCGATGAATCCTGAATATGCGATCGGCGCGGCAAGCCTTTCAGATTATTTTGTAGTGCCTCATGATAATGTATCGCAGGATTATATTGACAACGAAGTACTGAAGATCCGCAAGAAGCTGAAAGAAATGTATGTGAAATTCATGGGCAATAAAGAACCTGAAGATCTGAAAGGCAAAACAGTTATTGTAATTGATGATGGCGTAGCTACGGGAAATACGCTACTCAGTACGATAGATGTGATCCGCAAAAGTGATCCCGCAAAAATTGTCATTGCTGTGCCGGTGGCCCCGGAATCAGCCGTAAGTAAACTGAGCAAAGCAGTGGATGATGTAGTGGTGGTGATGATACCGGAAAGTTTTTACGGCGTCGGATCGTTTTATGAAGATTTTGAACAGGTAAATGATGAAGAGGTCATTTACTACCTGAATAAATTGAGAGAATTCAAAAAAGCAGGATGAATTGAATTTTCTTTTTTTAAAAATACCTGAATATATTTTTCATTATAAGTCAAATTATTTTTCACTGAAATAAGCAAATATGAATCTACAAATTGAATCACCCCAAACAGAACGGAATGCCACACTGGAAAAGCTGATACAGGAAAAGTTCGAACATCTCGGAAAAAAATTTCAACGTGTCGCAAGCTGTAAGGTTTTATATCATAAACAGAAAAATGATATCCAACAGCGTTATTTTATGGAAGCCAGAATGGAAGTGCCCCGGAAAGTTCTTTTTGCCAGTGATAAAGCTGAAACTTACGAAATGGCTCTTTTCAAAGTAATTGATGATCTGGACCACCAGTTGCGGCGATATAAAGAAGAATTGCTGGAGCAGCGATAACAACAACTCATATGAGAGACAGTTCCACTATCGAAAAAAAAGAAGTGACACAAAATGTGATCGCACTGCCTGAACCGGTTTATAAAAGTGAAACATCGGTTGAAGAAGCTTTGCTGAAAAGAAGATCGGTGAGAGATTTTAAAGATGAGCCATTGGAATTAACTCAGATTGGACAATTGTTATGGGCAGCGCAGGGCATTACCTATACTAAGTTG
>DASZPW010000264.1:0-5264 GCA_035550155.1 Chitinophagaceae bacterium
CTGAAATTTTTCTTTCAATGCGGCAATAAAGACGAAACTAAGGATCGAAATGGCAATGGTATCATCGATTCAGTTGATGACACATTGGATCTGATAAAAGAGTTAACTCAAAAAGGTTATGATCCGGTTCAGGATATTGCATATATAGAAATGAAAGAAGGCCGGCATGATATTGCAACCTGGGCATCGGCCATGCCGTTGTTCCTGGAGTGGGGCTGGGGGAAATGATTTTTTTATAAAATAGCAAAAAAAAAGAAAAACCCTCTCGTAACTGAGAGGGTTTTTCTATTGTCAATTTCTTACTACTTTTTTTAGAAAATGTACCTCAAACCAAGTTGCATTGCCCATGTATTTGAAGTAGTAATATTATTAAAGAATGTATAGGAAACAGGAACATTCTTATACGGTGTGATGTAGAAAGAAGGTACGCCTCCGCTTACACTTGCTACAGTAAGGGGATTGTTTACGGTGTAACTTTTTCTTGCGCCCCATTGGTGATTGATGAGGTTGGGTATATTATAAATATCAGCGCTGAATTGAATCGTGTGTTTTTGTTTGCCGATATTGGTAAATACATCCTGGATGAACTTCAGATTTACCTCATTGTACCACGGACGGAATGCACCGTTCCTGTCTGCCACCTGTCCTCTGTGTTTGCTTAAATATGGATCCTGCCTGATATAGTATTCAAATATGGCAGCTTGTTGTGCTGCAGTGTACAATACTCCGTTGTAAGTATGATCCACAAATTTTATTTCAAACGGATTGGTTGCATCCTTCGGGATGTACATCAGGTTGGCAGAGTTTTGCCCCTGGTTGTTTACACTGCCGCTGTAAATATAGCTATAAGCTCCGTTTTTCGAACCTTCATAAACAAGGCTGATCGTTGTTGCAAAATGCTTCGCATATTCAAATCGCTTGGAAATAGCGCTTACAATATGATGCGGAAGTGCAAAACTGGTGTTCGATAACTGAAGGTCATTTAATGTTCCCGCAGTGGCGTTACCATTATATGTAGACGCAGCTTGTGATCCCGGATTTTCGGTCAGGTTGGAAGCATAAGTGTAGTTATATGCCAGGGAACCGTACCAACCGTTGGAAAATGATTTTTCAATTTGCGCAGTGAATACAAATGAGCTGCCCTTACTCGAACTGGCGAGAACAATTGCATTCGAAACATTCTGATTTATTTTCCGGGCGGATGTTGATGTGTAATATCCTCTCGTATAGGAGCCGGTTGTTACTGTACCGTCCGGATTTTTTTGATTGGCATCAAACATGTAAGTGGCATTAATGTCCTTGGTGAACATAGCTTCAAGGGTCAGTTTCCAGGAATCACCGATTTTTTGTTCGATACCCAGGTCAGTTCTCCAAACTTGCGGGAATTTGTATTTCGGATCTGTAACTACCACATTAGATGAAGGAACAGCACCTGCTGCAGTCGGGAAATACTGCGGTAATGAGGATGCAAGTGCAGTATTGTAGAACGGATTGTATGCCTGCGGATCAGGATTGAACAGGAAGTTATTCATATTCACCCCAGCATAAGTGTATAACACTTTGGCTGAATATTGGTACATACCACTATTAGTAGGAATATTGGTCAGGTACACGAATGGAATTCTTCCTGTAAACAAACCGCTTCCGCCACGAATGATAAGAGATTTGTCACCATACAGATCCCAGCGGAAGCTGGCACGAGGTGAAAACATAGGGCTGGCTTTAGGCCATTTACCCGTTGTATACTGCTTTCCATCCAAAAATGTAAGGGCTGAAGTGGCAGGATTTTCAAGCGGCTGTTCCGGATAAATAGGCTTATCCATTCTTAATCCAACCGACAATTTGAAATTTGGACTCACATTGATGTCATCCTGTACATAGGCTGATAATTGTGCTATCTTCAATTGAGCTGAAAAGACAGCATCCTGTCCGGGTATCAAAGAATATGTTTGTGCAAACTTTAAAGGAGCACGGTTGTTCAGAAAATCTTGTACACTGCCGTACAGATAATAACCTTGTGATCCCGCCATAAACATGTTGCCGACTTTCTGGCTCTCGAATGATGCACCGGCAGTTAATGTATGTTTTCCTGCATAATAAGTGAAATTATCTGTGAAACTCAATACATCCGTATGCACTTTATTATTGTTGCCGTTGAATGGTTCATTTCCTGCACTAATATAATTCCGTTTGTCAGCTGCCATAATATCTAAGAAGGGGAATGTAGCGCCAGGATGTGTTTTGTCGCTTCTTATTTTAGTGAATGTTGCTAAGAACTGGTTAGATATCCTGCTTGAAAAACGGCTGTTCAATTCAAAAGTACCTGCTTTCACAATATCCTGTTGTGTATAGATTGAATTTGAAAATGCCATTGCAGAAGGTGAGAATTTTGGACCATACGTTGCAATATCAGCTCCTGCAATACCACCGCTCTGTGATGGCTGGAAATCTTGTTCGCCTAAAAAGTCACTATACTTCAAAGTAAGCTTATGCTTGGTGCTGATATTCCAATCGATCTTTGCAAGATATTTATGATTGGTGTTTTTAAATGCTGGGAAATTATCATACACTCCCGGGTCATAGTTATACTGGCTTTTCAGGTAATCACTCACCATCTTTAATGAATCAGCAGAAACTGTTGATACGTTACCTGATCCTGAACCTCCGGTTGGAGTATAAGTTATACCTGATGCAGGTGGTTTTTTCTCGTATTCACCATTTATAAAGAAGAATAATTTATTTTTTATGATCGGTCCGCCGAGGCTACCGCCATAAACCCTGCTTTTGAAATCAGGATTTGAAGCAGTCTGGCCAGCTAATTTAGTTCCAACAAGGTCCTGGTTTTTCCAGTATGTATACACAGTGCCATGAAATGTGTTGGTACCACTTTTAGTTATGGCAGCAATATTGGCGCCTGTGAAATTTCCCTGACGAACATCGTAAGGAGCAAGACTTACCGAAACCTCATCCACAGCATCCAAAGAGATCGGGTTGTTGCCTCCCCCGGGGAATGGATCAGAGCTTAATCCAAAACTGTTATTGAGATTTGCACCATCAATTGTTATATTGTTGTAACGTCCATCACGACCACCAAAACTGAAATCATTTGCCTGCGGTACAGTACGGCTGAAATCTGTGATGCTTCGTGTTAATGAAGGCATGGTACCAAGCATTCTGTTATTAATAACACTGCTCATACCGCTCTTTTCACCTGCTGCTTTTTTAGAGGTGGATGCGATCAGAACGTTTTCCAGCACTTGTTGATTTACATTCATAGCAACCCTTATATCAAAAGGTTCCCCTAACTTAAGTGTAATGTTATCAAATGTGGCCGATTTAAAACCGATAAAATTAACAACCACCTGGTAGGGGCCGCCAATACGCAAACCATTTAAAACAAAAAATCCGTCTTTAGTTGAAGTGGTTGCGTACTTCGTACCAGACGGTAAGTGTGTTGCAGTAATTGTGGCGCCAACAAGAGGTTGATCGTTGTTGTCTTTAACGGAACCTGTTATTGTACTGGTTGTAACCTGCGCCATTAGGAATGTGCCTGCACAAATCGCAAGCATCAGGATAGTTAGTCTCTTAAGCATAAGTTTTGATTTACGGGTGCAAAGTAAGGGATTTTCTAAAACAAACTATTAAACAAATATTAACAAACTTTGATTGATAAATAATGATTTACGGTGCCCTATTAAAAGCATTGGTTGGGATATAAAAAAATAAAAGTATTTCATATTGAAACTTAACCGTATTTGAAGAAATTCATTGGCTTTTTTTCTGGGATATGTTTTCTTAAAAAATCTATATACCGAAGACCTTTTTGTCTTTTAATGGTACCTGGCTGCTATCCTAATTTTGATCCTTTGGTGTATCATCAACAGATGACTTTTTTTCCTTATCAGCCTCTGGGGTAATGACAGGCACCTTTTTCTTTTTGCTGCTTTTCTTACCGAATAATTCTCTGAGGTTATCGAATTCATTCCGGTAAGCAATGCTGGCACCGGTTCTGCGGGAACGGGCCGGGCCACCGGATGTTGTTATGCTGAGGTAGTCGGTATTTTCCCTGTAAAAAAATGACGCTCTTACTGTGCCGCTCTGGTTGATCAGCCATTCCATAGTGACGTCAGGAAGCAATTGGATCGTTTGCTGAATGCTGGATTGCTGTAATGGCGCTTCAAATCCGCCGCCAAACGTAATGATAAACCGGTTATTGAAAAAAGAACGTCCAACCGAAAGATTAATATTGCTGCTCAGGTTGAGCGCAGTTTTGTTATTGGGGTCAATTATATTTTTATTATATACAGAACTGGAAAAATTCACCCGGTATTTATCATTTTTCAAAAGTTTGCCAAGGATCTTGTTCAATTCGGAATTCACCACACCAACAAAAATACCCGAGATGGTATTGGTGGCAATTTCGCTGAAATTAAAAGAAGAAGCAGCCGTGGAAGAAGTTCCTAATTCACTTGGTGCAAAACTGTTCAATACGATCAGGTAAAAAACCTGTTTATTCATTTCGTTCGGATTTTTTTCCATCTGGTGGATATTGAATGAAAAAACAGGATCGGAAACTGCGGGGCTGGATGCAGGAAAATCCAGGCTGAATTTGATATCTGGTTTGAACAGATCGCCGGTAAGTGAGGCCACAACATATACATCGCCTCTCACTTTTGCAATGTTGGGATCAACAGGCAACGAATTTGCCAGCGGCGAAAAACTTACTTTTTCTGCTGTGTATTGTGCATCAAAATTGATCTTTGCTTTATAGGGGTCACCGCTCCACTTGATATAATTGTTACCTCCTTTCTTTATTACAAATGGTTTTTTGAAAAAGGATTGGAAAGTGAAAAGATAACTACCGTCTTCAATTTCAAAACCACCATTCAGGCTCAGGGGTTCGGAAGAACCCGCCTTGATGTTCAGATCACCTCTTCCACGACCTTTGATCTCATCACCTGTAAGATCGTCCAGTATCATTTTAAAATTTACCATGGGATTAGCTGTTACATCCACATCATAAATGATATTGGTTTCGCTGGCAAGGCGGCCGCTGTCGCTCATTTCATGACCATATTTCCGTTCTGTAAGAAAATCGGCGATCCCAGTTTCCCGGTTCCTTGACGGAGGAAGCGTAATGTAGCTGCTGTCTTTCGAAGAAGCAATGGCGCTGATCTGCATAAACATTTCAGATTGCGGGCCGGTAAGTGAAAAAGACCCAGTGCCTTTTACTTTTCCGTAAAACTGGTCGTTATCCTTTAAAG
>DASZPW010000265.1:0-16975 GCA_035550155.1 Chitinophagaceae bacterium
ATCAAACAGATTTCTGTTGTAGGTGGTGATTTTCCTGTAGAAGAAATGAAAATGCTGGAAGCACGGGGTGTCATTATGGATGGAGTGCAGGTGAAACAGGATCAACGTTCATTTTTCTGGAGTGGAAAATATCATTTAGACATGAATGCCAGGGATACATTGGAAACGCAACTGAATGTGCTGGCTGATTTTCAACCTGTAGTTCCGGATAGTTACCAGGATTGTGAATTTTTAATGCTGGGAAATCTGAGTCCGCATATTCAGCTGAGTGTGATCAAACAGATCGAAAAAAGGCCGAAGCTGGTAGCCATGGATACGATGAACTTCTGGATGGATACTGCAATGGATGATTTGGAAAAAGTACTGGCGAAAATAGATGTATTGATCATTAACGACAGTGAGGCAAGGCAACTAAGCGGACAATATTCATTGGTAAAAGCAGCTCATGAGATTATTAAGATGGGGCCTAAATATGTAATTATTAAAAAAGGAGAGCATGGCGCTTTATTGTTTGATGAAAGCCAGGTATTCTCGGCTCCGGCGCTTCCGTTAGAAGATGTATTTGATCCCACCGGCGCCGGTGACACGTTTGCAGGTGGATTCATGGGACATATTGCCAGAACCAAAGATCTTTCTTTTGATAACATGAAGCGGGGCATCATTGTGGGTTCAGCCATGGCAAGTTTCTGCGTAGAAAAATTTGGAACTACAAGATTGAAAGAGATCACGGCCGAAGATATTGAAAGAAGAATGTGGCAGTTTAAAGATCTGGCAAGTTTTGATATTGAGCTTATTTGAATAAAATCATCTTTGCTCAGAGCGAAGTTTGGTTAGAAAAAATCAAGCATACATTAATTTACCTTTAGGTTCAGGAATTGGCCTTCCCAACGATTGCGCAGTTTCAATCCACTCATGAATAATTATCTGAACTTTTTCAAGAGCTTCTGAGTATGTTTTTCCATCGGCCATACAACCAGATAGCTCTGGTACTTCAGCAATAAAAGATTCGTCTTCTTTGCTCCAATACAGAATAATTTCATACTTACTATTCATCTTTGAATGATATTAGTTTATATTTTATTAATAATTCACGCACTTGCTTTACCTGATAAGGCTTTGCTTTTTTATTTATCGGTTGCAAATTAATTATTTCTGTAATTCCTTCTTTAAAATAAATATGATGACTTCCTTTAATCCTATTATCGAACCCAAGTGTTTCTAGTAAATTACAAAGATCATTAAACTCAAAGTTCCGGTCATTCCCAGACAAAAGCTTTTGAATTATCTTTTCAAATTTACTCATTTTAGTAGAAATATCATTTCAGTGACCTTGCGAGTACTACCGTATTCTTAAACTTTTGTTTTTTCCCCTGAAGATTGAAGATTTCAGTATACACAATATAAGTGCCAACCGGTAGTTTTCTTTCTTTATCATCCAGTCCATCCCAATTCCAGTAGCCGCTTGATCCGAGTATTGCATTCTGAACTAAGTTTCTCACCGGTCTTCCCGCAGCATCAAAGATGGTAACATTGGCCGCATAACCCGGATCGGCCATTTTATATTGAACAGTGGTGATATCATCACGTCCATCATTGTCAGGCGAAAAAACTTTTGGAGTTATTTCAATAGTTGCATTTATGCCCGGCGGCTGTTTGTATTGAGAATTTTTATAAGTAGGCGTTCCATACCCGGCCGATGATGCAGCCGAGTGCCAATTGTTCGGATCCTGCGATGTTCCATCCGGATCAATTCTTTCTAATGCGACACCATCTTCGTTATCGATCAATTTGAAATGCCAGCTATGATCATAATCTACTTCGTCTACAACATTTCCCTGCAAATTCAGGAGTAATACAAAACCATTGTCATCAGGAAAAGAAGGCAGGGAAGAAACTTGCAATACATTATCCGGATTTTTTACCAGGTAATTGCCCTGAAGACTTATTGAATTTTCGGTACTCACAATATAATCATCAGGAAAAATTAGCCAGGGCGTTCCGGCCAATGCTGTAACAGAACTGATCGCATTGCTGGTATTCCTGTTGGCAACATACATTTTTGAAGCATCAAAGATCTTCTTGCTCCGGTTATAAAATTCAACATAATCATAACCATTACTTCTCGGGTTGAATAATATTTCATTTACCACCATATCCAATGGAGCAGCATCTTCCGGTAGTCCTGCCTTTGCATGATTATTTGATCCGATGAGATTGCCTTTGCAATCGGTAATATTATTTGCAGTGATATTGTATGCAGTTTGCAAGGACATTTTGCTGTTCAGGTTTAATTGCACTCTGTCAAACAGCGGCGACAATGTGATTGCAGATGCAATCGTTAATCCGCCGTCTATTGTATAATTTGATACTGTAGCGCCCTGAGAACTATCAACGGGTTTATTAAACACTGCAATGATCGTTACACTATCAATTGTATAGGTTCTTAATAAAGAAGGCGGAGTTTGATCAGTATTTATAGCATCAACAGAATTTTTCTTTCCCGGCGTTCCGCCAACCGGATCAATGCTTGCTTTCCAGTTATCACTTCCGGCACAGGGACTTTTGGTATCTACCATTTCCAGTGTCCATCCGCCATTGGCTTTTACCGCATTTTGATACCATGAATCCGAATAACTGACGGCATGAATGATTGATCCATTCGCCGCTTTTAAAAAAAGCTGATCGCCTGCATTGTCCAATGATGGAAAACTCGTTACAGAGATCGTCGTTCCAAATGCAGACAATGCCGCTACTGCTGAACTGGTGCAAACGACGACGAAACTATCCGGCTGCAAAGTAAAATTCGGCATGGGTCCGCTTTGGCTGGTAGCATCGCCGATACGCCAGTTTTGTAAGTTAATAGGAACCGTAGTTGTATTTTTCAATTCTATCCATTCATTGTTCGGGAGTCCAACCTGTGGTGTCGGATCGGCCATGATCTCATCAATCACCACATCATACCTGTTTTGCGATTGGGCAATTAAAGTGCAGAATAAGATCGCTGGCAGCAGGAAAAAAGGTTTCATCAAACCAAATTAATCAATGCTTCCGAATTATATGGAACTTTCAGGATAATTTTTTGGATTGAAATATGGCTATAACTATTTTTGCTCTCCATTAATTAATGAATAATAAGAAACATACAAAACGCAATAAGAAACATTCCTGACCGGAAGGCTTTTTGTAGTTTGTATGTAACGACATAAAAAAATTGCAGGCCTTCAGAGATGAGGGCCTGTTTTTTTATAAAAACTAAAAAAAAATAAAATGAAAGTTGCGGTAGTAGGAGCCACAGGATTAGTAGGCTCCAAAATGTTACAGGTATTGGCTGAAAGAAATTTCCCGGTTTCTGAATTGATTCCGGTTGCTTCAGAAAAATCTGTTGGAAAAGAAGTAGCGTTTAAGGGAAAGAAATATAAAGTGGTGAGCATGACAGATGCAATTGCAGCAAAACCGGCTGTAGCATTATTTTCAGCAGGTGGCAGCACTTCGCTGGAATGGGCGCCGAAGTTTGCAGCAGCAGGAATTACTGTGATAGATAATTCTTCTGCATGGAGAATGGATCCTGCAAAAAAATTAGTGGTGCCGGAATTGAATGCTGATGTTCTGACTAAAGAAGATAAGATCATTGCTAACCCGAATTGTTCTACCATTCAAATGGTAGTGGCATTAAATCCATTACATAAAAAATATAAAATAAAAAGAATTGTCGTCAGCACCTATCAAAGTGTAACAGGAACCGGGGTAAAAGCAGTCAACCAGCTTTTCAATGAAAGAAAAGGAGTTGCCGGTGAAAGAGCATACAAATACCCGATCGATCTGAATGTGATCCCGCAGATAGATGTTTTTCTTGATAACGGTTACACCAAAGAAGAAATGAAAATGGTGAATGAAACAAAAAAGATCATGCGGGATGATTCTATCCGGGTGACGGCGACAACTGTCCGTATTCCTGTTGTAGGAGGCCACAGTGAATCGGTGAATGTGGAGTTTGAAAATGATTTTTCGCTGGAAGAAGTAAGAGAACTATTAAGCAAGGCTTCGGGTGTTGTTGTAACTGATGATCCGATCAATCAAATTTATCCCATGCCGATGGATGCTCATGAAAAAGATGAAGTGTTTGTGGGAAGATTAAGGAGAGATGCGTCTCAGCCAAACACACTAAATATGTGGGTTGTTTCAGATAATTTAAGAAAAGGTGCGGCGACAAATGCGGTGCAGATAGCAGAGTATCTGAATCAAAAAGGCATGTTGTAATTTACCTCCGTCTTTTGTAAGGAAAATTTCTACCAAAATTATCTGTAATGTTTTCAATGATAACATTGGAAGGATTATTCCAGTCTGCAGCGCTTTTATAATTATTATTCCAGAGTGTTATATCATTGCTCACCACGCTGCAATTGGCATAAATGTCTTCTGTTCTGCCTAACCGGTATGGAATAGGTAATTTGCTTCCCAATGATGTTTCATTGATGATGTCCCGGGCAATAGTTACGCCATAAGAGGCATAATCGCTCATGTACCGCTTTTGTGTGATCTGCATTCGTACAATTGCATCCACGCCTAAAAGTGTTGTCAGTTTTTTATCATCCATTTTCCATGAGTCTCTTACTGAGATATTATTTTTGTCAAGGATACTCATTGTTGTGTTGATGTCTTGTACACCAACAAACATGTAATACTTTCTTGAATTGGCATATTTTAATATATCTCCATACAAAGATTGTTGGAAGGCCCGGCTTTCGCCCTCTTCTATTTTTCCAATCTGCTCTGCAGTTAGATCCTTCGGCTGTTTCCCGGTAAAAATTATTTCTGAAGGAAGCACGGCAATAAGCCTGTGATTGGCTGTTTGCTGTTCAAAAAATGTTGCTGTGTAATATTTATGACTGCAGGAGGAAATAATAATTGAAGCAAACAGAAGTACGGGTATAAATTTTTTCATAAGGGTGTATTTAAACGAAAACAAAATACAAAGCCTTTTGTGCTTGCACAATCCACTTAACGTTTTTTTAAACTGTAAAATTGTGAAAAGAATACTTTAAAGCGGAATCAATGAATGCCGGAATCGTAAAACTACTTTTTATTCACCCGCCAACAGCTTCATTAATAAATTCTACCAAAGGCTGCAATGCTTCAAATGCTTCAACAGTTTTACTAATGAGATTTTTAGAAGTGATATCGGAGTCTTTCAGGTTTGCCAATGCAACAAAACTTTTCATCTTTAAATATTCTGCTGCTGGATTTGTGGGTTCATAACCTTTGGGTACACGGGTAAGAACATATTCTACACTTCGTGAGAGGTCTTTATAAATTGATTTGAATTTTTTGGATTGAACGATTTTTTTAAATTCATTAAAATTGTAATCAATTTCCTGTCTTACTTTATTCAATTCGGGAGGCATCGGCATCCATAGTCCTCCACCCATAAAACTTTCGCCGGGTTCACAATGAAAATAATAGCCTCCGAAAACTGATTTTTTCCCGCCCCGGTTGATATAAGCTCCCATGTTGATTTTATAGGGAGATTTATCTTTCGAGAAACGAACGTCCCTGTTAATGCGGAACATGCAATCTTTCGCTTTCAGTTGGCTGATTGTTTTGTCTTTTTTTCCATGCTTATAAATAACAGCCTGTACAAATGTGGCAAAATCTTCTTTCGCAGATTCATAGTCTTTTCTATGCGCATCAAACCAGGGTTTGTTATTATTTTTTTTCAAACTTTTTAAAAATTTCAAAGTGGAAGGTTGTAACATTGAATGTATGTTTATTTTGTGCTTTAAAAATATTGAAGCTTGAGTGACGAGGTTACCTAAAATTAACAGCTATTATTTTTTATGAAGCATTTTTAAAAATTCTTCCTCCGAGATGATCTTTACGGAATTAATTTTTTTTGCTTTCTCCAATTTACTTCCTGCATCTTCACCCACTACCAGGTAATTTAATTTGGCGCTGACGCCGCTCAGAATTTGCCCTCCATGTTCTTCCACCATTGTTTCTGCTTCGCTTCGTTTTAATGTGGGCAAAGTACCGGTAAATAAAAACGTAAGATCAGTAAGATTTCCACCTTTTGCCAATTCTTTCTTTTCATTTTTGAATTGCAATCCCAGGTCCTCCAGTTTATTCAACAATGCAATATTTTCTTTGTTTCCGAAAAACTGGTGAATGGCTGAAGCCACTTTCGGTCCGATATCTTCCAGTTGTTGAAGATCTTCTACAGAGAAATTTTTCAGATCCAATAAATGTTTTACAGCTTGTGCTAAAGTTTTGGCAGTTGCTTCGCCCACATACCGGATACCCAGACCATAAATGATCCGATACAGTGGTTGTGTTTTTGATTTTTCAATAGCATCTTTCAGTTTCTGAACACTTTTTTGACCGAACCCTTCCAGCTTTTCAATTTTTTCATAAGGCAGTTCATAAACGCTGGCAATTGTTTTCAACCAGCCCAATTCATAAAATTTGTTTACGATCGCTTCTCCAAGTCCGGTGATTTCCATCGCATCTTTACTGGCAAAATGTATGATGCGTTGTACTACCTGTGCTTCGCAATTGTAATTCGTACATCGCCATGCCGCTTCGCCTTCTACCTTATGAAGTGGTTTGTTACAAACGGGACATTTTTCAGGAAATCGAATTTTCTTTTCATGCCCTTTTCGCAATTCCGGAAACGATTTTACAATATATGGGATCACATCTCCTGCTCTTTCTACCAGCAGCGCATCACCAATCCGAATATCTTTTTCTTTGATAAAATCTTCATTGTGCAATGAAATGGAAGTGACGGTGACACCACCGATCGGCACCGGGTCTATTTTAGCAACTGGAGTGATATTTCCTGTTCTTCCAACCTGGAATTCCACTGCTTTCAAATGTGAAGTGGCCTGCCGGGCTTTGAACTTAAATGCAATGGCCCAACGTGGATGATGTGAGGTCATGCCCATTTTTTCCTGCAGGTCCAGGTCATTTACCTTGATCACCAACCCATCCACTTCATAGGGCAGATCATCACGGCCTTCTTCAAATTTTTTACAATGAGCAATTACTTTTTCAATGCCGGTTACAACTTTTTTTTCTTTTTCCGGACTTCTGAATCCCAATTCCCATAGAAGGGAAATAGTATCAGAATGATATTTGAAAACTTTTTGATTTTTATGAGTAGTGGTATAATAACTGATCTGGTACAAAAAACCTTCGAGATTCCGCTCAGCTACGATCTTTGGATCTTTTATGCGCAATGTTCCTGCAGCGGCATTTCTTGGATTGGCTAATGGCGGAAGATTTTGTTCCGCCATCAATTCATTATATTTTTTAAAATTATTTTTATTGATAAGAATTTCTCCCCTGATCTCTATTTGGCGAATGCCGTGTTCAGAAAATTTTGCAGAAAGCGGAATAGATTTAATTTGTTTAATGTTAATAGTGATGTCATCGCCTTTTACTCCATCGCCTCGTGTAGCGCCACGAACAAGCAGATCATTTTCGTACACCAATGAAATACCGGCGCCATCAAATTTGGGTTCAATACAATATTCAATTTCGCTCACCTTGGCAAGCTCTCTTGCTCTTCTGTCAAAATCAACCAGGTCTTCAGCATTGTAGGAGTTATCGAGAGAAAGCATGGGAACGAGGTGTTGTACCTGCGGAAAATCCTTCGTCAATCCTTTTGCTACACGTTGCGTGGGAGAATCCGCTGTGATCAATCCGGGATTTTCTTTTTCAATTGTTTCAAGTAATTTATACAATTGATCATATTCGTAATCGGAGATCAGCGGATCGTTAAGAATATAATATCGGTATTCGTGAAATCGCAGGACATTCCGAAGTTCGTCTACCTCTTTTTTATCAATATCGCCGGCTTTCATTTTTTTTATGAATGCCGAAGTGTTTTTTTGCAGCTTCTGAGTTTGATCTTTGGAATACATAATTTGACTTGAAGCATAAAATTACTTTTTTGTTTTTTTTCTGTAAATAAAAAAGCCGCCTCATCCCGAGACGGCTTTATTTGTTAGCCCTGACGTAAGAAAAAAGTTTTGGTTACTGCTTCAGAAATATCGAACTGGCTAATTGATCAGGAGACTGTACCGAGAGCGAATAGACTCCTGTCAATAAAGAAGAAAGATCAAAATCCCAGATATTAGGACCGGTAGTTACTGTTTTAGTATAAGATCTTACTATCAAGCCATAAGAATTCACTATGCGGATACTCACCGTTTCATTAAACCCGGAAATAAATACAACATGCAGGTTGTTAAGAACAGGATTAGGTGACAGTTGCAATACAGGTGCGTTGGCACCAGGCAATAACAAAGGCTTACAGATCTTTGTTTCGCAACCTTGTTCGGTATTTATTACAAGACAAACCTGGAATTTAGTACCTGGGTTGAAAGTGTGTTTCACTTCCTGGCCTGTAGCAGATGAACCATCACCGAATGACCAGCGGTAAGAGACTACATTATCGTTTGGATTATGAATACTCTGACCACGGAATTTGAATGTTCCCGGTCCAATTAATGAATCAATAAAATACCCGCCGCAAATATCAGATGCACTTCGAATAACAATTTCAATACATTGATGCGCAGTACATCCTCCGGCAAAATTTATTGTAGCACAAACATGATATGTACCAGGTCCGGGGTAAGTATGCCTGATCGTGTAGCCTGGATTAATGTTCAAAGAACTTTCAGTAATGCAGGTATCGTTCCCATCTCCAAAGTTCCAGCAAACCCGTTCCACTCTTCTGTTGTTGGATGAAAAAGGTACGGCATAGAATCCTCTTGTCAGGCTATTGATAGAAGGAGTTGCTTCGAATACCTGCACACGACAAGTATCCGGAGGAAGTGCAATAGATATCGGTTTGCATGTTTTTGCTTCACATCCGCCAAAATATAAAATGCCAACGCAGACTTGGAATTGTCCGGCTTTTTCATAAGTGTGTTTGATATTGTAAAGTCCTGTATAATTTTCCGAATAATTGATGCAGGTATCACTTCCATCTCCAAAACTCCAGCAAATGCGGGACGGTTTTTTATTGTGATTGTTCCCGGTGATCGCTTGTAAAGCTATAGTTAACGGATTCGCATTTGTAGTTGGTATTCTTTCAAAATCCGCTTTGCAGCTATCAGCACTGCCAATGATCTCAATTGTTTTACAGAATTTGGACTCGCATCCTCCATCATACAAAATTCGTACGCAGGCATTATATACCCCCGGCTGAGTATATAAATGATAGATAGCATAAGAACCCGAATAAGTTGTAGAATACTGAATACATGTATCACGATTGTCTCCAAAATTCCAACAGACCTGAACGGGTTTTTTATTATGATTATTCCACGGTTGCGCAACAAAATATCTGCCTAACGTAGTTGAACTTACAGCTAATGTTTCAAAATTGGCACTGCAACTGTCCGCTATGCCGGTAGAAATTACTTTACAGAAACTGGATTGACATCCTCCGTCATACATGATCTTCACACAAACATTATAATCGCCGGCATGTGTGTATTGATGAAATACTGCATAATTACCAGTATAAGTAGTGGAATACTGAATGCAGGTATCACGGTTATCTCCAAAACTCCAGCAGATGTACACGGGCTTCTTATTGTTATTGTTCCAGGGATGTGCTACAAAATATTTCCCGAGAGCAGTAGGGCTTGTTGCTACCATTTCAAAATTTGCAGAGCAACTATCCGGCACTCCTACTGAAACCGTACGACAATAGTGAGACTCACATCCGCCTGCATAAGTAATGTTTACACAAACATTATAATTGCCTGTGTGATTATACAAATGATAAACCGGGTATGTAGTATTTTGTGTTGATACAGTAGGATCATAATTGATGCAGGTATCACGATTGTCTCCGAAACTCCAGCAAATTTTTATCGGACTTTTTTTATTGTTATGCCATGGCAGCGCTAAAAAATATTTTCCCAGCGAAGTGGCATTGGTTGACACTGTTGCAAAATTGGCGCTGCAACTGTCCGGCGCAGCAACTACAATTTTTTTACAGACTGTTGAGAACAATACTAAAGAATCGTTTGGTGTTCCGGAAGAATTTGGCACTTTTCTTAAAAGGTACAGGCATACTTCATACGATCCCGGTTGAGCATAGGTGTGGTATGGATTTACGCTGAAAAAAGTTGTCACACTGCTTCCATCTCCAAATTGCCAATAACATCTGCGTGAGGCAGTGTCATTAGGAACAGTAGTGGAAGTGTTGGTAAATTGAAAGGTGTTTCCTGAGGAAACATAAGTGAAATCGGCTACGTCATTCTGGGCTTGGGCTTGCATTACGACCAGGCTTAAAAAAAACCCGGTGATAAAAGGGTAAAATTTTCTCATAAATTTCTACATGCTTTTATGAACAGAATAGTTTTTTAATAGGGTTTGGAATACCGATGTCAAGCATGAGACAGGGTTTGAGAAAGGAGGTTTAAGGAAATATTAGACTTTTTTTACGCAGGGATTTTTACGATACATTCTTTTGATGATCGATTATGAACTGGATCAGTTCTTCGAGAGAGACATCAATTCTTGAAAGTGCGTCTGTTATATCATTTCGATTTACCTGTGCGGCAAATGAAGGAGTCTTTAGTTTTTTCAAGACACTTTTTACATCCATACCTTCATATTTAGTGGGACGTATCAAGGCAGAAGCATGAACAAAGCCGGATAACTCATCAATAGCGTAGATCATTTTATCCATTTTGCTCACCGGTTCTACACCAAAATAACCCGGACCATGAGATGCGATGCAGTGTATCACATCAGGATCAATATTTCTTTTTTCCAATTCTTCAATAATAATGCGGCAATGATCATCCGGAAATTTTTCCCAATCAGCATCGTGTAACAATCCGGCCAATTCCCATTTCATTGCTGTTTGTTCATCGGCATTTTCTTTTTCAATGGCCCATGCTTTCATCACAGCAGCCACTTGCTTCATGTGTAATCTCAATCGTTCATTGGGAACCCATTCATTTAATAGTAGGTTGGCTTCTTCAATAGGCATCAGGTTGCCGGAATTTTTTGGATCACCAAAAGTGGAACGATTTAAATTATGAGGCATGTTCTATGGTTTTGAGAGACGTAAATATAAAGGTGAATAATGGATTGATTGAGGCAATTTCTCGACCATTAAAAAATCATGTCAAAAATTTTATTGAAAATCAACACATTCCAAGGGTGTTATAAAAAATTCTTCTATAATTTTTAGGTTAGGAATTCACTCAGACCTATCTTTGCGACCCCAAAAACAACTTTACTGTTGTGATGGGAACAGTTCAGAGGATGGTCTGAATTGTATTATTTAAATAACAGCGTTAAAAGAAAAATCAGAATGAGCAAACAACATTTTACAACCAAGCATGCGAATGCGGCTACCGTACAACGCAAGTGGTATGTTGTAGACGGTACCAATCAAACCGTAGGTCGTATGTGTGCTAAAATTGCTGCGGTATTGCGTGGCAAGAACAAAGCATACTATACACCTCATGTCGACTGCGGCGATTATGTAATTGTAATCAATGCGGACAAAGTTGTCTTCACCGGCAATAAATTAAAGGACAAATTGTACGACACGTTCAGCGGATATCCCGGTGGATTGAAGCAGGAAGCTGCCGGCAGTTTATTAAAACGCAGGCCGGAAGCCGTTGTGGAAAGAGCGGTGAAAGGAATGTTGCCCAAAAACAGGCTGGGCCGCAAGATGTACAAAAAACTTTTTGTGTACGTCGGAACAGAACATCCACATGGCGCACAACAACCTCAAGAACTTAAATTTTAAAACAGCTATTAGCTGTTAGCTAAAAGCTAATAGCTACAGGCTAAAAGCTAAATAAAAAATGGAAAAACAAAGAAACGGAGTTGGTCGTCGTAAAGAAGCTGTGACAAGAGTGTTCCTCTCAAAAGGAGATGGCAAGATCACGGTGAACGGCAAAGACTATAAAAAATATTTTCCGCTGGTTTATTTACAAAACCAGGTAGAACGCCCCTTCAAAGCAGTAGATGTATTCGGAAAGTTTGATGCCAAGATCACTGCTGACGGTGGTGGTGTTAAAGGCCAGGCTGAAGCAGCCATGCTCGGCATTGCCCGTGTATTGCTGGATACCAATCCTGATTTTCGCCCGGCTCTCAAAGCTGCCGGTCTTTTGAAAAGAGATCCGAGATCTGTAGAGCGGAAAAAATTTGGTCACAAAAAAGCAAGAAGAAGCTTCCAGTTCAGTAAGCGTTAATGGCAACTTGCATTATCAAATTCAAAATTTCAAAATAGTATAATGGAAAATAATACCTCACTTCAGCAGCAACTTTTAGAAGCAGGCGTACATTTTGGTCACCTGCGCAAGAAGTGGAATCCGAAAATGCTGCCTTACATTTTTGCAGAAAAGAAAGGCATTCATATCATCGACCTTAATAGAACCACCGAATGCCTGAATGAAGTAGCCGGCGTGATGAAACAAATTGCACGCAGCGGAAAGAAAATATTATTTGTAGGCACCAAAAAACAGGCAAAGGACATCGTAAGCGAATGTGCCAGAAGAGTCAATATGCCGTATGTGACCGAACGCTGGTTGGGTGGAATGCTCACCAACTTCAATACGGTTCGTAAGAGTGTGAAGAAAATGCAGAGCATTGAAAAAATGCTGAACGATGGAACATTCGACAGCATTACCAAAAAAGAAAGGTTGACGCTTAGCCGCGACAAAGAAAAAATGGAAAAAGTGCTGGGCGGTATTGCACAACTTGGAAGAGTTCCGGCTGCCTTGTTCATCATTGATATCGGGCATGAGCACATTGCACTGGCAGAAGCAAAACGTCTCGGCATCACAACCTTTGGTGTGGTAGATACCAACTGTGATCCAAACAAAGTTGATTTTGCTATTCCCGGAAATGATGATGCTACCAAATCAATTGCCATCATTACTAATTACATTACTGCTGCAATCGCAGAAGGATTGGCAGAACGCCAGGCTGCAAAAGATGAGGAAGCGGAAGAGATGACTGATGATGAAAGGGAAAGAAAAGCGGCGAAGTTGCTGGCCGAAGCAGAAGCAGAAGGAGGCGGACGTGGCGGAAAGGAAAGAAGCGGCAATCAACCGAGACGTCGTACCGGTGGCGGCCCGAGAAGAACAAGCGGCCCCGGCAGTAAATAGAAAAATTGAGAAGTAAATCCCTGATCTTCTTTTTTTGAGGGAAAAGTTGTTTGATAAATGGGTATGATTTTAATAATGTTTAAACTGAAATAAATTATGTCAACAGTAACTATAAGTGCACAGGATATAAATAAACTGCGCCAGATGACCGGCGCCGGAATGATGGATTGCCGTAAGGCATTGACAGAAGCGAATGGAGATTTTGAAGCGGCAATTGACTGGTTAAGAAAACAAGGGCAAAAAGTAGCAGCCAAAAGAAGTGATCGTGAAGCAAAAGAAGGCGTGGTGATCGCAAAAACAACTGCAGATAATAAAACCGGTATTGTGGTTTGTGTTAGTTGCGAAACAGATTTTGTAAGTAAGAATGCAGACTTCGTTGCATTTGGTCAAAGCATTGCTGATGCAGCAATTGCCGGAAATGTAAAAAGCCTGGATGAATTAATGAATACAAAAGTTGGTAATGCTACTGTAGCAGAACTGGTGAATGATAAACTGGCTTCTATCGGTGAAAAGATAGGCGTAACCAAATTTGAAAGAGTGGATGCCAATTATGTAGCTTCCTATATTCATGGTGCATACCGCATTGGTGTATTGGTAGGATTAAATAAACAACAGCCGGAAACAGGAAAGGATATTGCAATGCAAATTGCGGCGTTAAGTCCGGTAGCTGTAGATGCTGCCAGCGTTCCTGCCGACGTTATTGCCCGTGAAAAAGACATTGCATTGGAGCAATTGAAGAATGATCCTAAAATGGCCGGCAAACCTGCAGAAATGTTATCGAAAATTGCTGAAGGAAAACTGAATGCATTCTTCAAAGAACAAACATTATTAGCTCAGGCTTTTGTAAAAGACGGAAGCAAAACGGTAGGCGATTACCTGAAGAGCGTAGATGCCGATCTGAAAGTGACAGCATTTAAGAGGGTGGCGCTAGGATAAAGAAATTTTATTACTATTTGAAAAGAGGTGGTTGTTTTAAACCGCCTCTTTTTTTATAAATAATTTTCGGTGCTGCTGCGTCCGTTGTTTGAAGTTATTGAAAAACTATTTTTTGAATGATGCAGCTGTCTCCGGGATTTACAGTAATAGTGCCATTAGTTTTGTGAGTAGTAGCAAAATAGTCGAAAAATTGTTGTGTTACAGATGGATTATAACTAGGGCCTAATGGGAAAACGTTAAGTGTAGTTTCAGCGCTCCAGTTATAGATACCCGGCGGAAGATGGAATGTTACAATATTTTTATCGCCAAATATAGCTGCATAGTATGGATCACTACAATCTGCTAAACAATTTTGGCACCATACACCTGCAAGGTAATCAGATAAAGAATCCAGTTTTATGGTAACAAGTCTGAGATAACCTCCATGATAGTCCCACTCCATCCACGTAAATGTATTAGTGGGCGTTGAAAATTGTACTGTTCCAGTAGGTTCGGGCCAATAAAAGATGACATCCTTTAAATTTTGTTGATTCGCCTGAGGCTTCATTTCAACCTTTACAGTGTCTTTGTCAGATAATCCTCCTGCATCGGTCACTTTCAATTCAAATTCATAGATGCCTTCTGTAAGATTGGTGACTTGCGTTTTTACCGCAGTATCATTTGCGATGGTGAATGATACCGGCCCTGAAATTTTTCTCCATGAGTAGTTAACGATATTGTTATCCGGGTCTGAAGAAGAACTTCCATCAAGAGTTATTGAATAGACAGGTAAAGAAATTGTTTGATCCGGCCCGGCATTGGCTACCGGCGGCCTGTTAGATTGTGCCATTTCATTTACGGTGATGGTTAGCGTATCCATGTCTGACAAGCCGGAGTTATCCGTTACTTTCAATTCAAACTGATAAACTCCTTTTTTCAAAGAATCTACTGTTGATTGAGCTGTGTTTGGGTTTTTCAGATTAAAAGATGCCGGCCCGGAAATTTTTCTCCACAGGTAAGTGGTAATGGTTCCATCAGGATCAGTGGAATTACTGCCATCTAATAAAATACTATTCACAGGGAGGGTGATACTGGTATCTCGTCCTGCATCGGCAATAGGAGGTTTGTTGTGAGCCTTGCATCCTTCACAGGATATTTCTCTTTGACAGGAATTAAAAAGAAGGATGGGAGTAAAACATGCAGCCAATATTATCAAAACGATTTTCTTCATTGTTAAAAAATAATATTTTAAATAAGAAGCTAGGTTTTAGAAATATGTTTTTCAATTTACATGCACACTTACTACACCTGTTATATTGCCTCCCTGATAGTTTACTCAACACACAAAATATTTTAACAGAGACAGTACGGTGAATAAGAAATTACATTCTTTAGTTTCCTACAAATACACTTCGGGCATAGGCGACAGAATAACGGCTGGATAGATTTTGTGCCACACCATTTTTCCAAAGCATAGCTGCGTAGCCATCGTATCCTGCCACATACACATCTCTGCCGAAAATAAAAACACTATAGGCTTCAGCATTATAATAACCATCGGAAAGATCTTGCGACACACCATTTATCCATAATTTTGCAACCTGGTATCCATGAGTATTAGTTTCATATCCTGTTACATACACATCGCTGCCCCATAGAAAAACGCTTAAGGCCATGGCTTCATGGCTGCCATCAGTAAGAAATTGTTCAACACCATTTTTCCAAAGTAAGGCTTTATGACCATTGAATCCTGTCACATATACGTCGCTGCCCGAAACAGTGACACTGGTAGCTCCGAAGTAACCCGTACCATTGGTGAGGTTTTGAGCCACACCATTTTTCCATAGAATGGCGCCAATGTATCCATAGTCATCATTATACTTACTTCCCGCAACATACACGTTGTTGCCTGATACAAATACACTAATGGCTTCTGTACTATCAGCAAGCTTTTGGGAAACGCCATTTTTCCATAGCATAGCAGAATGGATTCCTGCTGCATTTTGCTCGATCCCCGTCACGTATACATCAGTTCCCGATACAAAAACACTAGTAGCCCAGGCATCAGTTGTTCCATCCGTGAGATTTTGCACAACACCATTTTTCCATAATGCAGCAACTCCATGTCCTGAGGTAGCATTATACGTATTGCCCGCTACATATACATTGCTGTCCGATACGTACACGCTATTGGCATACCCATTACTACCTGTGGGAAGGCTTTGTGACACGCCATTTTTCCATAGGTTGGCTCCTTCATCGAACCCTGCTATATATACATTTTCTATTAGAGGAGTAGATGTGCTTTTGGTAACTGTTACCAGCACATTGGCTTTTGCAAACAGACCGCCGGCATCCGTTACTTTCAATTCAAATAAATACACTCCTTCTGTAAGATTTTTTATTTGTGTTTGTGCAGCATTTTCATTGGTGATGCTGTAAGAAGATGGCCCCGAAATTTTTGTCCATAAATAACTTTCAATATTATTATCAGGGTCAGTAGAAGCGCTGCCATCAAGCATACAACTATTTGCGGGTAAAATAATGGTTGTATCGTTTCCTGCTTTGGCAACCGGGGGGTGGTTTGTTGCCTGCGAATCATGACGCACCGCCTCTTTGTGGCAGGATAACAATACGGTTAAGCTGACTGATATGATAAGAATGATTTTTTTCATGGTAATATTTTATTTTATGATAGAAGTAATTGCGATTTATAGTACACCGGTTCCATTGGTATCATTCGATGGGAAGAATTTGAGTAACCAGTATAACCTGTTGGCAAAATTTTCCTGCGGTCTTCAGCTGTGAGCTGAGCATGGAGAAATAATGTATTATATATTTCATAGAGCTGGTTTCTTTGTTACTCATAAAACAAGTTTTTAATGAAATAATTTCTGTAAAGC
>DASZPW010000266.1:0-5790 GCA_035550155.1 Chitinophagaceae bacterium
GTAATAATTATGGCAATGATCCCGGCGATCAAAAATATCCACCAGCCAATGCTGATACGATATACAAAATCCTGCAACCATCGATTCATTACCCACCAGGCAATTGGAAAAGCAATAATGGATGCTACAATGACCAGACTCAAAAAATCTTTTGATAAAAGAGTAATTACATTCGGCACACTGGCGCCTAATACTTTCCGGATGCCAATCTCTTTCGTTCGTTGCTGAATAGAATAGGCAGACAATCCGAATAAACCTAATGCCGCTAACAGGATGGCTATTGTTGCAAAAATATTCAGCACTTTTCCCAACCGTATTTCTGATAGATATAATTTATTGTAATCATCATCAAGGAAACGATACTCGAAAGGCCGGTGTTGAATCAATTGCTTCCATTTGGATTCTAAGAACGCCAGTGTTTGCGGCAAATGTTTCCCTGAAAGTTTTACCAGCAGGTTACCGCCCCAGGGTTCATTAAAAAGGACAAGCGGTTTGATAGGATCATGGAACGAAGAAAAATTAAAATCTTTTACCACCGCTTTTACGATACCCGGCCTTTGTTCTCCCAAAAACATTTTTTTACCAATTGCTTCTTCAGGCGTCCATCCCAATGCTTTGGCAGCGGATTCGTTTAAGATATAATGATATTTCTTTTTGTCCTGTTCTGTTGGTTCTAAAACATCTTTGCTGTCCTGTTCGGTAAAGTCAGTTCCGGCAATGATTGTTGCGCCGATAGTTTTAATAAAATCTTCATCCACTACATTGGCATTTACTGTAATGCCCCCTTTTCCAACCTGGTCCTCCCTGCTCATGCTATAACCGCTCACAATATTTATAGGTTCGTTGTTGGCTTTTGTAATGTTCAACACATCAGGGTTCATTTTAAATTCTGTTTTGATCGTATTGAGAATGGCCGTCATTTTTTGATCTAATGGAAGCACCACAATATGATCCTTGTTGTATCCGAGGTTTTTGGTTTGTATATAATGAAGTTGATTTTGTATAATAAAAGTTGCGACAATGAGAAAAGCGGAAATGGCAAACTGGAAAATGATCAGTGTTTTGCGCAGCCAAAGACCGGAGCCCGTATTTTTAAAAGCACCTTTCAAAACTTTTACCGGTTGAAAGCCGGATAAGATCAGAGCCGGGTAACTGCCCGCAGCAAGACTGATGCAAAGAATGATCAATAAAGAGAAACCGATTATGAAAGGGGAGAACATTGACGACAAACTAAGCTGACGATCTGCAAGGTGATTGAAAGAAGAAAGCAACAATGCAGCCAATCCAAAACTTAGTAAAAGGGAGATCACGGATAAGATCATTGATTCACCAATGAATTGCCAGAAGATTTGTTTTTTATAAGCACCCGATACTTTACGAATACCCACTTCTTTCGCTCTTTCCATAGAACGGGCCGTGCTCAGGTTCACATAAGTAAAGCAGGCAATGGCAAGGATGAGCAATGCGACGATACCTATTATATATATATAGGTGATGCTGCTGTT
Organism: Chitinophagaceae bacterium; assembly: GCA_035550155.1. Taxonomy (GTDB): domain Bacteria; phylum Bacteroidota; class Bacteroidia; order Chitinophagales; family Chitinophagaceae; genus UTBCD1. The sequence goes on from DASZPW010000266.1 coordinate 1,506, forward strand.
GGGTTCAAAGCCGGCATAGGGAGAATGAAGGTGGATGCTTTTAAATGGTTCCAGCTTATAATTGATATAATCGCCACCGGTCATGGTAGTGGCCATTTCTTTTTTCATGAAGCCGGGGATCTTTGCCTGCAATGAAGCGATGGAGCTTTTATCTTTCAATAAAAGGTAAGTGGTGTAATTGGCGTCCCAATAGGTATCCTCCTGCGTTACGCCGAGTGAAGAAAACGAAGCAAGGAAATCATATTTGATCTGCGAATTGGAAGGACAATCTTCTATTACTCCTGTTACCTGGTATGGAGTTTCATTGCTGCCTACTTTTATTATTTTTCCGATCGGGTCATCATTGCCAAAATATTTTTTTGCAGCAGATTGAGTGAACAGCACCACATTGGGACCCGATAATGCATACTGAGGGTTTCCTTTTAACAGCTGAAAAGAAAACATATCAAAAAAAGTAGAGTCAGCATACATGAAGGATTTCTCATCAAACAATTTATCCTGGTAACGGATCACACGGGTACCTTCGTACATTCTTACCGCCTGCTCTATCTCAGGAAAATTCCTTTTAAAAGCAGGAGCTACTTTGGTGCTGGTAAAATTTCCTTTCATAACACTGCCGCCTTCGCTGTATTCCATGATCACTCGTGCCATGCGATCACCGTTTTTCTGAAAATCATCGTAGCTCAACTCGTGCCGTATGTATAACACCATTAAAATGCAACAGGTCAATCCAACCGTTAACCCAAGGATATTAATAAATGAGAAAGCTTTGCTTTTCCCTAAATTCCTTAAGGCTGTTTTAAAATAATGTTTGATCATGACTATACAATTTTATTCTGTTCGCAGACTTCTTACAGGATTTGCCAGAGCTGCTTTAACTGATTGAAAACTTACTGTTATCAATGCAATCGCAATTGCCAATAAGCCTGCAATAAAAAATGTCGTCCAGGTTATATTAATTCTATACGAATAGTCCTGCAACCATTTGCTCATTGCATACCACGCAACAGGTGTTGCGATAATGATAGCAATGCACACGAGCTTCATAAAATCAAGTGATAATAATTTGATGATGTGAAATACAGAAGCACCCAGCACTTTTCGTACACCAATTTCTTTTATCCTGCTTTCGGCTACATAAGCAGATAATCCAAACAAACCCAAACACGAAATGAAAATGGCCAGGAAAGCAAATAAGCCAGCCATTATTTTTGTATGTTGCTCGTCATTAAATTTTTTTGCGTATTCCTGGTCAACAAAATGATAATCGAAAGGATAATCCGGGTTATAGTTTTTAAAAATAGTTTCTGTTTTTGCAAGTGCATCAGCTGTTGATAATGCCGGATTGAATTTTATATGCATCGTATTAAACCAGGAAGCCGGACCTTTAATAACAATGGGCGGGATTTTTTCATACGGCGAGCCTGCCACATAATCTCTTACAACACCCACCACATGCAGATCGATGTGTGAGTAAGGTTGCGAAATGATTTGCCCGACCGGATTTTTAAAACCCATCAATTTTACTGCGGTTTCGTTCAGGACAACAGCAAAACTATCTGAGGGATATTTGTTGATATCAATATCCCTGCCTTCGATCAACTGCAATCCCATCGTTTTAACGAGGTCTGCATCGGTGCTGTATAATGTTATGGTTGTATTGGTATCTGCAGGCGCTTCGTTTTGCCATCTTAGTCCCCACGAATGTGCTCCACCATCTGTTATTCCGCTCATATTTTTTGTTACAGAGGATGCAACGCCTGAACTAATTAAATCCTGCTTGATTAATGAATAGTTTTTATCAATATCACCAACAAAATCCACCTGCACCAAATTATTATTGGAATAACCTTTATCCCTGTCTTCTGCATGCACTATTTGATTGCGAATGATTATTGTTGAAATAATAAGGATAACGGCAAACGTAAATTGAACAACCACTAAAAATTGACGTGGCGATATAGCGGCATTTGCTTTTTTGAATTGTTTTTTAAATATGCTGATCGGTTTAAAAGAGGAGAGATAAAACGCCGGGTAACTTCCCGCAAGCAAACTGGTGATGATAATAAACGCTGCCGCAAAAAACCAAAAATAAAAACTGCTGTAAGGAATGGAAAACTGTGTATTGACAAGCGTATTGAACGAAGGCAATGCAAGTTGAACGATCAGCAGGGCAATGGCGCCGGCAATGCAGGCAGTTAAAAACGCTTCAATAATAAACTGGCTGATCAATAGACTTTTTGCTGCGCCTACTACTTTGCGAATGCCGACTTCTTTTGCCCTCTTTTCACTTCTTGCAGTGCTAAGATTCATAAAGTTGATACAGGCAATCAATAAAATAAAAGCTGCAATAATTCCAAATACCCGGACCATTTCAATTCGTCCACCTACAGGTTTCCCATTTTCAAATTCTGAATATAGATGCCATTTCTTTAACGGGAAAAGAAAATGTGTCCATACATCGTTTCGGCCGGTATAACGTTTTGTGATATCGCTGATCTTATTGTTGAGTGCATCCACATTTGTATTTGGTTTTAAGAGCACAAATGTTGATGTATTATTACTCAGCCATTTTTCCGTTTCATTCGCAGATCCATCGTTTTGCGAATTGTGATAAGCCCATGGCAAAAGATAATCAAATTGAAAACGGGTATTTGCCGGAAGATCTTTTAATATTCCTGATACAATAAAATTGTCTTTGTTTTCTGTTTTAATAATTTTCCCAACCGGGTCTTCTTTGCCAAACAATTTTGTAGCAAGATTTTGAGTGATGACAATTTTATTACCTGACCGCAGATCTGCATTTCCTTCGATCAAAGGAAAGCTGAACATTTCAAGGAAGGAACTGTCAACAATTAATCCCTTTGGTGAAATAAGGCTTTTGTTATTGGCGGATAACAGCCAGTTGTTAAGGTCCAATAGCCTTGTAAAGGCGGCTATTTCAGGATAGTTTTGTTTCAGAGCAGGGCCAAGTGGTTGTGATGTTGCATTGACTGCACTGTGAAGCCCGTCTTTATTATTAGTCAAAACATATACTTCATACAGATCATTTTTGTTTTTATGAAATTTATCAAAGCTTATTTCATTTTGCAGCCATAGCAGTATAAGTATGGCGCATGCCATCCCAATTGCTAAACCAGCAATTTTGATAATAGAAAAACTTTTTCCTGCTTTTAAACTGCGCCACGCAGTTTTGAAATAATTTTTAAGCATAATTTTCTTTTATTCTGTTCGTAAACTTTTTACAGGATTAGCTATTGCTGCCCGTAACACATGGAAAATAATTGTGACCAACGCTATCAATACAGAAAGCAAACCTGCTACAACAAAAATCCACCACTGTATATTGATGCGGTATGTATATCCGCCAAGCCACTTTTGCATAGCAAACCAGGCAATAGGCGAAGCGATCGCAAACGATATAACAACAAGTTTTAAAAAATCTTTCGACATCAGTGAAGTAATACTAAACACAGAAGCGCCTAATACTTTCCGCACCCCGATTTCTTTTATACGGCTTTCTGCTGAGTAAGCTGCAAGAGCAAATAAACCAAGACATGAGATAAAAATAGTAAGCCCTGCAAATAGCGAAGACAGTTTTTGAGTGCGCCGGGTGTCGTCAAATTTTCGTGCATAAGCTTCGTCTGCAAATACATACTCAAAAGGATATTGAGGATTATATTCTTTAAATACTTTTTCTACTTTGGCAAGATTGGCGGCTGTATTATTGGCTGAGTTTAATTTTAAGTGAACAACATAGCCGCTGCTGTTGCCCGGCCCAAAGACCATCATCGGGCTTATATCTTTTTGATAAGGAGATTCAAGAATAAAATCTTTTATCACACCGACCACATGCCATTGATTAGTGTCACCAACGGATTTTATTATAGTGCCAACCGGGTGTTGCAGGCGCATACTTTTTACAGCTGTTTCATTGAGTAGTACAGCATTGCTATCCGTAGGATAATTGTATATATCAATATCCCTTCCCGCTATTAACTTTACGCCAATCGTCTTTACAAAATCAGCATCGGCGCCAAGACGAACAAAATCGGTTTTCTCATCTTGTTTAGTACTGCCGTCCCAAGCGTAACCCCAACTGTCACTCCACCTTCTTGTGATTGGGTTGGCGCATCGGGTTACAGAAACAACGGCGCCACTGTTCAGCAGGTCGTTCTTTATCAGTTTAAAATGTTTATCTACATCACCCTGTCCAAACATGTATATCAGATTATTCCTGTTATAACCTGCATCTCTGTCTAACGTATGCTGAATTTGTTTTTGA
>DASZPW010000267.1:0-7857 GCA_035550155.1 Chitinophagaceae bacterium
CGAAGCCTCATGGAAAGAAATATTGAAATCTGAATTCAACAAGCCGTATTTCCAGCAGATCGTCTTGCATTTGAAAACAGAAAAAGCACAGGGAAAGATCATTTATCCGCCCGGCGCTTTGATCTTTAATGCATTTAACAGCACCCCGATCGATAAAGTAAAAGTGGTGATACTGGGACAAGATCCTTATCACGGTCCGGGACAAGCACATGGACTTTGTTTTTCAGTACCGAACGGAATTCCGCCACCTCCATCATTAGTGAATATTTTTAAAGAACTGCATGAGGATATCGGGATCTCCATTCCGCAAAGTGGTAATCTTACACATTGGGCAGAGCAGGGAGTTTTTTTATTAAATGCCTCACTGACCGTTCGTGCAGGCGAACCAATGAGTCATTCTAAGATCGGATGGGCTGAATTCACGGATTGTGTGATCCGGAAAATATCTGAATTGAAAGAGCATGTGGTATTCATTCTTTGGGGAAAATTTGCGCAGGAAAAAAGAACATTAATTGATGAATCAAAACATTTGATCCTAAAAGCAGCGCATCCTTCTCCACTTTCGGCTAATGCAGGATTCTTTGGATGCCGGCATTTTTCAAAGACCAATGAATACCTGGTCAAAAATGGAATTGATCCGGTTGATTGGAAACTTTGAAATGCAAAATTCAAAAGTAAAAAGTAAAAATAGCAGTCTTTTGGTTCCAAATGTTTTACCTGTACTTACTTTAATAGAAGTTATTCGACTGGACAGGTGATAAATCAAAAAACTGATACAGTAATAATCATTCTAAGAATTTTACTTTTGAATTTTGATTTTTTAACTTACCAAAATGATATCACCTGAATTACGATTAGAAACAGATAAAGTGTTGCTGCGACCTTTGCAGCATTTGGACATCGCTGCATTTTCAAACATTGTAAACGATCCATCACTATGGGATTATTTTACGTTGCTGCTGAATGATCCGGCACAACTGCAACAATGGATGGAGATCGCTTTGAGAGAACGGGAAGAAGGCAAACGTATCCCATTTACCATCGTTGAAAAAGCGACCGGAACTATTTGCGGCAGCACGAGTTTTGGAAATATTTCTTATGTCGACCAACGAATCGAGATCGGCTGGAGCTGGCTGGGTAAACAATTCCAGGGTACCGGAATTAATTTTCATGCAAAATTTTCTTTGCTTAGTTATGCATTTGATGTGTTAGATTGGGAACGGGTGGAAATAAAAACTGATAATCTAAATGAACGTTCCAAACAAGCTTTACGAAAGATCGGTGCAACGGAAGAAGGCGTTTTGCGCAGCCACATGCAAATGCCCAAAAACCGGAGAAGAGATTCCGTTTATTTCAGTATTATAAAGAATGAGTGGGCTCCGATAAAAAATTCCATTTTCAAAGAAATAAAAACTTTTAGTTATCACGAGTGAAGGTCCTTAAAGAAATAGCAGCAAGAATTTGTGCGTTGTGGGCCATGACATGGTTCATCGCAACCATGCTGATTGTTTTTATACCCATTTGGGTCATCGGCCTGTGGCCGGAACCTAAACGAACACTGCTGCTTTGTAATTTATTCCGTGTATGGATGGGTTTTTTCTTTTTTATCACAGGTATGCGCCTGCGAAAAAAAGGATTGGAACATTTTAAAAAAGGTGAAACGTATATTGTTGTTTGCAATCACAATACATTATTGGATGTACCTGTTTCCACTCCCGGCATCCCCGGCGCCAACAAGACCATTGCAAAAATTGAAATGTCACGAATCCCTCTTTTTGGCATGATCTATAAAAGAGGTAGTGTATTATTGGATCGGAAAAGTGATGAAAGCCGTAAAGCCAGCTATACTAAAATGAAAGAAGTATTGGATCTCGGCATTCACATGTGCATCTACCCGGAAGGCACCCGGAACAAAACGAAAGAACCGCTGCAGCGTTTTCATGATGGTGCATTCCGGCTTGCTGTCGATACCAAACACGCAATACTGCCTGCCCTTATTTTTAATACAAAAAAAATATTCCCCAACGATAAAGTATTTTATTTTTTGCCCGGCTGTATCGAAATGCATTTTTTACCTCCCATTGAACCCGGAACACTTACACCTGAGCAACTAAGAGAAAAGATCTTTGCCGAAATGAAAAATTATTATGTGCAGCATTCCAATCAATAGCCGGAGAAATACCGGGAACGGTTGATGCGCAGATCCTGCAACACCGAAGCTTTCGGATTGATAGTGAAACTGAAAAAACGATATAATCCTATCGGCGTAACATTGATAGACATTTGCCAGCAGTGCATATCTCTTGAAATGGACATTTGGAATGTTTGGATCTTATGCGTAGAAAAATCATAATACCCGTTGGTGGTGAAATTCCATTTCGGGGTTAATGTAAAACTTCCGTTGAAGCTTACGTTGGAGCTGATCGTTTTGGTAAAGCCGCTGTAATCAGGTTTGAATTGTTGGGAAAAATATAATGAGTAAGAAAAACTCAATTGCCAGGGAATATTAAAATCCACAAACTCCGATGGATTTTGCTGCATATAATCCAGCAGCCGTTGCTGATCTGCAATAAGCGAAGGATCATTCAATCGTTGCTGCACCTGTTTTTTCCGTTCTTCTTCTTTTTTAGGATCCTTGGGTTTACTGCTAAAACTGCTGCTTAAAGAAATGCTCCCGGTAGTAAGACGACCTAATGTAAATTTTTTAGCTCCTTGCCATGCATATTTTCCAATGTCTTGTCCTCTTGCGTTTACCTGGTAGGGGTCCAATGTTGTATTGGCAGAAATATTTATTTTATTAAAAAGATTTGTTCTGAAATAAAATTGAACTGGCGCCAGCTTCATAGAATCGGCAAAAAAGTTATAGCTGGTAGAAAGGCCATATCCATCTATCAATGTCACTTTCTTTTCACCTCCGTTCGCTGTATCTTTCTTTGATTTTACTTTCATCTCAAGATTGTTATCCAGCTGAAATGTCATTCCACCATACCTGCCTTCAGCATAATATCCATAAAGACTTCCTTCATATTCTGAAAAACGCACTTTATAGCCGCTGGTATCCACTTGTGTTGTATAATAATGCTGCTTTGAAAGATCAGGTTTGTAACTGATACCGATAGATGGGCGGATAACATGGCGGATCTTTGTGATCCTGGAATGTTTGAACTGATAGGTTCCATAAACAGCAGTACTCAATGACAGACCAAACGATGTGCTATGATCAATGAATAATCCTTTTTTTATTGAAGTATCGAGTTTATGAGTAAGATCATTCCAGCTGCGGCGGAATTTTTGTGCGATCCATACCTGGCTATATGAAACCGAAGGTGACACAATGATAGCGCCGCCGAGAATTGGTGGCAATGACAATGAGATCGGGAAATTATGTTGTGCTCCCCATTGCAACGTATCCAGCAGTTGTTTAAAACTAAATGCCGTATCATAAAAAGAAACCTGGTTTCTGAGTGTTCCATTATATGCTACGCCAAGTTTTTCATACCATTTAGGCGTTCCCACTTCTTCTTTTTTCTGAAACGGATAAATTGTACTTACCGTAAAGCCTGCATTTGGCAAACTAACATTGATCAGGTGGGTAAAATTATTCTGGCTGTGATTAGCACTCAATGTCAGGTTAAAAGGTTTATCCTTCCATGTTTTGGAATAAGAAATGGAAGAACCTAACTGGTTTTGAAAATTGCGTTGCGGATCATTTGGAATGAGTTGATTGAATCGAGTGGAACCGGCATTCACATTGGCGGAAAACGTGGTACCCGGCCTGGCTTTACTGTCTACAGCATGTGACCAGCTTATATTGTATGTATTTGTTTTAAAATAATCGGGGTCTCCTTTGAAATTATTTTTCGTACTCTGCACACTAAGGGTGAAAGCGCCGCTGTAATGATACCTTTTTCTATATGTAGGATTTATGTTTAGCGACCAGCCACCATAAGAATAAATATTGCCATACACTTTTGCATCCCAATAATCACTGAGCACTTTATAATATCCCAATCCTTCCAAACCTAAACCAAATTGTTCGTTCGTGGTGAATTGAGGCGGCAGTAACCCGGAATGTCTTCCCTGGCTGAGTGGATAGAATCCGAATGGGATATAGATCGGTATCGGCACTCCTTCAAATTCCGGGTGAGCCGGGCCTGAAACCGCAAGCTTTTTATTTACCACTTTTAATTTATTGGTGATAAAAGCAAAATGCGGGTCATCCAAATTGCAGGTGGTGAACATCCCTTTGCGAACATAGATGATACTGTCGCTCACCCGTTTAATATCCTGGCCATGTACAAATAATTCTCCCTGCTGTGTGATCGTGTTTTTGGTGATCCCTTTCTGTGATTTGAAATTAAACCGGATGGTATCGCTGCTGAATTCATTTTCGCCATCTTTGAAATGTGCATCTTCGATCGCAAACCCGGTGCTATCCTTTTTGTTCACAGCAGTTACGATCTGTGTTTGCTGATCCAGTTCCACTTTCGGCGCCGTCAATGTCGTAGTTTTATATTCTGTTTTTGTTTTTCCGTACATGAGAATTCGTTTGTCCCTGATCAGTACTACAACCGAATCTGATGCTTCATATTTCACCGGTGCATCCAGGGAATCTTTTGAAAGCTTCAATGAAAATGTATCCACTTTTTGTAAGGGTAAAGTTGTATCTTTTGCCGGGACCGTATCAGCAACATTCAATCGTCTCTTAATCCCCGCCGGTGCAGTATTTGAAGGAATGGTGTCTGTGCACCTAGTTAAGGTATTGTAAAAAATATTGCCATGAAGAGAATGAGCGGATGATTTCCACGTTAAAGTGCATAATATCGCAACAGTCAATATTCCTGTAAACAGGTAATTTGGTCTAAATTTGCGCTGTTGCTTCATGAGGTATGAGGCAAAAATAATTCTTTAGACCCTAAAGTATATGTGAAGATTACTATAACCCGTTAAAGAAATCCAGTATGATGAAAAGAGCATTGCTGCTTTTAATTTCCGTTAGTTATTCTGTACTCCTGTTATCCTTCACCGGTTACCGGAAACAACAGGAACTTCCGCAAACACTGATCAAAACTGTTATTATTGATCCGGGACATGGCGGCGATTTTCCCGGGGCCCGGGGCTCCTTTTCCAGGGAAGCAGATGTCAGCCTTAGCGTAAGTATGAAATTGGGAAAAGCTTTACAACAGCAATTCCCCGATCTTAAAATTGTGTACACAAGAACCTCTGATGCCAATGCCGGTAATAAACCTACATTAAAAGAAGATCTCCGGTACAGGGCCGATCTTGCCAATTCATCTGGTGGCGATCTTTTTATTTCCATACACTGCAATTCTACCAGCCCGATACGACATAGAGAACTTACAGGATATAAAATGGGTACATATTATGTTGGCAAGGGTAAAAAAAGGAAAAAAGTGACCCGCAAGGTTCCTCAATACAGATATTGGACCACTCCCAACCCGGCAAAAGGAACGGAAACTTATATCTGGGCGATCAATAAAGATGAAGCTAAAATCAACTCCATTTCTCAGAATAATGATTATTATGGAGAGATTGATTCCACTTCTAACATTACCATGCCCGACCCTTCAGATCCTGCAGAAAAAGCAAGAATGCTGATCTATGCTCAGAATTATTTCAGAAAAAGCCTGATGTTCGGCGATTTGATTGAACAAGGATTTAAATCGCAGGGAAGAGTGGATCGTGGCGGTGTAAAACAAAGAAACGATAAAGGCATTTGGGTGCTACAGGCTGCCGGCATGCCAAGCGTATTGGTAGAGATCGGCTTTATTTCTAATCCGGATGAGGAGCAATACATTAACAGCGATAAAGGACAAAACGAAATTGTTTCCAACATTGTGAGTGCGTTCAGATCGTACAAACAAAAAGTGGAATCCAAGGGAGCCGAATCTCAAATCAACCGATAATAACCGGGGCCGGCCGGTTTCAAAATAATTAATTAATTTGGCGGCAAATAGTCGTTCATCCTGAATAGAATTCCCATTCAGATCTGCATTGGAAAGAGCGGCTTTAGAAAATCAACTGGATGAAGATCAGCAACGAAACGAAGGTCGGCATATTGTCTGTGGTGGCTATCACGCTACTGATTCTTGGATTCAATTTTCTCAAGGGAAAAGATGTTTTCAACAAAAGAAAAAAGATCTACGCCATTTTTTCTGACCTGGGTTCACTGGAAAAATCAAACGATGTTAAGATCAATGGGCTTCCCATCGGGAAAGTGTACGACTACAATGCGAAAGACAGGGATGTAACCGGCATTGTAGTCACAATTACATTGACCAAAGACGTCAACATCCCGGACAATTCGGAAGCATATATTTCTGCACCGCTGGTTGGCTCCTCTTATATCATCATTGAGAAAGGCAACTCACCGAATTCATTAAAAGCTGGCGACACTTTGCAAACCAGGCTGGACAACGGACTGCTGGGAGATATGAAAGCGCAACTGAACCCAACTTTGGTGAAAGTTCGTTCCGCTATTGATTCCCTTACTTCCGTTTTTAAAAACATCAATAAACTGATGAACTCAGACACCAAGGGAAACCTTCAACAAACTATCGCCAACCTTAACGAAGCCAGCAATTCATTAAAAACATTATTAGGCAGTGAAACAAGTCCGTTGTTGAAATCGCTGAATAATGTGAATGCGATCACCGATAATCTTAAAAAGAACAACGACAGCATCACCGCTACGATCAGCAATACAAAAAAATTGACGGAGAAATTATCTAAACTGGACCTGCAGCAAACGATAGATTCGGTGTACAGCGTTTTAACAGCATTAAAGGCTACCATGAATAAGATCACCAGCAAGGATGGCACTATCGGCGCACTGATCAATGACAAAGAACTTTATAACAAGCTTAATGACGCAGTACTATCCGCTGAAATACTGCTGGATGATATTCGGGTGCATCCGAAACGCTACCTGGGCAATATGATTTTTAACAGAAAAGATAAAACGGGTCCGCTAACTTCACCGGCGATAAAAGATACTCTTCCCTCAAAGAGTAATTGATGAGTTACAAAAAAATTTTTTATTCGCTACTACTTACAGGATGGGGTGTCATCCCTTGTATTTCTTTTGCACAGGTGAAAGCATATAATCCCGACACCACTGCAAGAAAAACCAATGACACGACCCAGGTGGTTGAGATTTTACCCGGAAACAAATCATTAGAGTTGAGAAGAGTAGATGATTCAACAACTTTGCAGATACTGACAGGCAATGTTCAATTACGCCAGGGGAAAACATTATTCTTTTGTGATAGCTGCGTCATCAACAACAGGACCCGGATCTTCGAAGCGTTCGGCCATGTACATATTAATGACTCAGATACATCGAATGCCTGGTCGGATTACCTGCAATACCTTTCCGATAAAAAAATTGCCTACCTGAAAGGAAATGTAAAACTCAGCAGCGGAACCGGAATACTAACTACTCCTGACCTGGAATATGATGTTGATACCAAGATCGGTATTTACATTCACGGAGGCAAAGTGGTGAACAATAACAAAACTGTATTGACCAGCAAGGAAGGTTATTACTACACCGACCTGAAAGATGTTTATTTCAAACAAAATGTAGTGCTGGATGATCCGGCCTACAAATTGAAAACGGATTCACTTCTTTACAACACAGAAAATGAGACAGCCCGATTCATTGCTTACACATTTATCAAGGACAGTACCGGCCGCACCATTGAAACCACGGAAGGTTTTTATGATCTCAAATCAGGACAGGCTACTTTCGGCAACCATCCAAGGATCCGTGACGGAAAATTATTTGTGACCGGTGAACAGGTGAACAGCAATGACAGCACCGGCATGATCTTT
>DASZPW010000268.1:0-3345 GCA_035550155.1 Chitinophagaceae bacterium
TGATCTGACCACAGGTAGTATCAAACCTTATCAGCTTTTTTTGATCTTTAAAGAATTGGTTGAAGGAATGGATGCAAAAAAAATGGATCATGCCAAAGATCTCGGATGGATGATCGATGCATCGCATAACCTCAAAGACCCGTTAGAAGATCTGTTGCAATCAGTGGAAGCGATTCAGATCGCATATGCACAGGCATTGATCGTTGATAATAAATCATTGCAGGCGGCACAGGAAAAAAATGATGTGGTGATGGCGCAGGAGCTACTTCAATCCACATTCAGAACCGATGTAAGGCCATTGGTGGCCGAAGCCCGGAGAAGAGAAAATGCCGCTCTTCACCCTTTGCAATTATTCCGGCAATTGGGTGTGCGGGAGCAACTGATCAAATCAAGAGGCCAGAAAACTATTGCTACCGGGTTATAATGAAAGCACTTCCGGTCATAGCAGTATTGGATGTAGGGAAAACGAATAAAAAATTCTTCCTTTTTGATCAGCAGTACCATATTGTTTTGGAAAGATCGGTGAATGTCCACGAGATCGATGACGAAGATGGTGATCCCTGCGACAATATCGAAGGAATAAAATACTTATTATTTGATTTTTTGGATGAAGCGCTGAGGCATGATGAATTTGTGATCCGGGCAATTAATTATTCTGCCTATGGAGCCAGTTTTGTTTACGTAGATAAAAATGGACAGGCCATTGCTCCGTTATATAATTACCTGAAAAAATATCCGGCCCATCTTCACCAGAAATTTTATGATGATTATGGGGGAGAAACAGAATTCTCACATCGAACAGCATCCCCGGTTTTAGGAAGTTTGAATTCCGGGTTACAGCTGTACCGGATGAAATACGAACGTCCGGAAATTTTCAATCAAATTTTTTATGCATTGCATTTGCCCCAATACATGAGTTATCTGGTCACCGGCAAAGCGGTGTCTGAGATGACAAGCATCGGTTGTCATACCGGGCTTTGGGATTTTTCAAAAAATTGTTATCATGAGTGGGTAGAAAAAGAAGGCATCATCAGCAAACTGGCGCCGATATATCCTTCTACTGATACATTGGAAGTTTCTTATAAAAAATATGCATTCATTTCCGGTATTGGTTTGCATGATAGTTCTGCCGCTTTGATACCATACCTCATTCATTTCAATGAGCCATTTGTTTTGCTCTCCACCGGCACCTGGAACATAACAATGAATCCGTTCAATCAGGAACTACTTACAACTTCAGAACTGCAAAATGATTGTTTGTGTTATATTAGTTATAAAGGTATTCCGGTGAAAGCGTCACGACTTTTCAGCGGGCATGAGCATGAAGAACATGTAAAAATATTGGCAGCGCATTTTGATAAAGCTCCCGGTTATTATAAAAATGTTGGCTTTGATCCACAGATGATCAAAAGATCTGAAAGCAGCAGTGAACGATTTCCGGATCCGGCATCATGTAACAGTTTTGAAGAGGCATATCACCAGTTTCTATTTTATCTGGTGAAGAAACAATTTGTGTCATCCGGTTTTGTAATAACAGCAAACATAAAAAAGATCTTTGTGGACGGTGGATTTTCACAAAACCCGCTTTTCATGAATATGCTGGCTTCATTATATCCCGGAATGGAAGTTTATGGAGCATCAATTGTACAATCAACAGCGCTTGGGGCTGCTTTGGCAATTCATGATAAATGGAATAATAATCCGTTGCCTGATTCATTTATTGACTTAAAACATTATCCCCCCGGTTTCTCTTTTTAATAGAATGATTTTAATAAAGAAGCCGCCTCAAACTTATCGATTGAGGCGGCTTTTTGAGTGCCCGAGATCGGAATCGAACCGATACAGTATTGCTACCGCTGGATTTTGAGTCCAGTGCGTCTACCAGTTCCGCCACCCGGGCTCTAACAGCTATTAGCTAGAAGTCAAAGCTTTTAGGGGCTGCAATATTACATCATTCCGGCTAATTGACGACGAATGCGCTGCAGGTATTTTTTTTTGTAGTAGTAGGCTTTCACTTGCAACAACTCTTCTTCGGAAGTAAAATTTTCCTGATAGTGCTCCACAATTTCTTTAACAGGTTCATAAATCTCAGATTGAAGGTTTTCCACTTGCGATTGCAGCCGGTCTTTTAGTTCCGGGTCATCCTCTGCATCCATCAACTGTTCGTTGATCTCCAGCACTTCCATCAAAAATTCCGGCGGCAATTCATATTTTTCTTCTTCTTCCAGCAGGCCTTTCAGTTGCAGTACATATTTGATCGTTTCGTCAGGATTTTGAAAAGTTTTATACGCTTTGTTCAGCAGTGCTGATTTATCCAAAGCTTCTGCCCGGTCTTTATTTTCTTTATTTACGAAATAATCGGGATGGTATTTCCTGCTTAGTTCAAAAAATTTTTCGGTCAGCGATCGGCTATCCACTTTTAATTGTACCGGTATTTCAAACAACTCGAAATAGTTCATGCGATGTGCTTAATTTAGCTATTTGTTAAATGGCCTCTGCAAAATTACAACTATGATCAGGATAGGACTTATTAAAGAGGGAAAAATACCGGCAGATAACCGGGTGGCGCTGACGCCGGCTCAGTGCAAATGGATACACAAAAACTCTGATTCAGTGAAAGTAATTGCTCAAAGCTCTCCCTCTCGTTGTTTTTCCGACAGAGAATATCAAATGGCTGGAGTGGAAGTGACCGACAATTTGAGGGATTGCGATATTATTTTTGGGATAAAAGAAATTCCAATTGAACAACTATTACAGGGAAAAACTTATTTATTTTTCTCTCACACCCGTAAAAAACAGCCCCGCAACCGGGAAATGCTAAAAACGATCATGGATCGGGGAATCACTTTGATAGATTATGAATGCCTGGAACATGAAGATGGGGAACGGATTATCGGCTTTGGATTTTTTGCCGGTGTGGTTGGTGCACATAACGGTATTATGGCTTATGGAAACAGGACCGGCGCTTTCAAACTGGACCGTGTGTATAAACAAAGAAGTTTCCGGGAACTTATTCATACTTATTTTGGATTGAAACTCCCAAATATCAAGATCGTAGTTACGGGTTCAGGAAGAGTGGCGCATGGGATCATTGAGATCATGAACCTGATGGGACTTTATGAAGTGGAACCCGATGAGTACCTGGCGAGAGAATTCAGCTATCCGGTGTTCACACAGTTGAAAGGTGGCGAATTGTATGTTCATAAACAGAAAAAAAGCTATAGCAGGGAACACTTTCATGCACACTCTCCAGAATATAAATGTAAATTTCTTCCTTATGCGTTTAATAGCGATATTTTAATGAATGGCGTTTTTTGGGATAAAACCATTCCCCGCCTGTTTGAA
>DASZPW010000269.1:0-3210 GCA_035550155.1 Chitinophagaceae bacterium
GGAGTATTATAAAAGAGTGGGCATAGAAGTAAGCTATGACCAGATACTGATCACTACCGGCGGAAGCGAAGCGATACTGTTTGGCTTTTTCACCTGCCTGAACCCGGGCGATGAGGTGATCATTCCCGAACCATTTTATGCGAACTATAACGGGTTTGCCTGCGCTGCGGGTGTGAACGTGGTGCCCATCACGTCGCATATTGAAACCGGATTTGCACTGCCGCCGATAAAAGATTTTGAAAAGAAGATCACTGCGAAGACCAAAGCGATACTGGTGTGCAGCCCCAACAATCCTACGGGATATATATACAGCCGTGCCGAAATGGAAGCAGTGAAAGAGCTTTGTTTGAAATATAATTTATATCTCTTCAGCGATGAAGCGTATCGGGAGTTTGCTTATCCTCCTGGCGGCGGTCAGGCTTCCGCCGAAGTGACCAGCGCTATGCACTTAAAAGGTGTGGAGCAAAACGTGGTGCTGATGGATACGATCAGCAAACGCTACAGCGCCTGCGGTGCACGGCTCGGTGCATTGGTGACTAAAAATAAAAATGTATATGATGCTGCATTGAAGTTTGCACAGGCGAGGCTGAGTCCGCCGGGCCTGGCGCAGATAATGGGTGAAGCAGCAGTGGACCTGCCGGAACATTACTTTGATGCGCCGAAAGCAGAATATTTAGCCAGAAGAAATTTATTGGTGAGCCGCTTGAATAAAATGCCGGGAGTGTATTGTCCCAACCCCGGCGGCGCTTTTTATGCTATTGCTAAATTACCGATTGATGACAGCGACCGGTTCTGTCAATGGCTGCTGGAAGATTTTTCTTATAAGAATCAAACGGTGATGCTGGCGCCTGCTACGGGGTTTTATGGAACGGAAGGTTTGGGAAAGAATGAAGTGAGGCTGGCGTATGTTCTCAATCTTGAATCTATTAATGCAGCGATGGATTGTTTGGAGAAGGCGCTGGAGCAATACCCTGAACGAGTATTGTCTGAAGTAGATGCTACTTCGATGGTGAAATAGCTGTTCGTCATTGCCAACCACCATTATTGTCATTCCGACTGAGGAGGAATCTCAGAATCTCCAATATTCAATCATCCGAAGTCTTTGAGATGCCTTCCCGAATAAGGTCGGGACAAGCTGTACCTCGGCATGACAGATTAAAGTTTTTTCTTCATGTTCTTTTTGCCTTGATGCAAAAAGAACCAAAAAAATCAAGGCAAACACGAATGCCTCCGGCCGTTTTGCCGGCCCACGCACATGAACTTTACTACAGTTTGAAATTTCATTTTTATAATGTAATGGAAAGTTGGAGATTCTGCTTCGTGATATTTGAAAACTCCGAAGGCGCTAACTTTTTCGCTTGCCTTCATTTAAATCGAATCAATCAATTACAAGGCGAAAAAGAGGCGCAGGAAGACTCCTTAACATGTAAATGATTTTTTTGAACCATCAGGATTTTTCCAGCGCCTTGTTCTGTCCTTATTTGATGTTATTAAAACTTTGAAGCATTCCGGACAGAACACAGCGCCTCCTGATTTCCCGAATAACACGAAGCAAATAATCACAACTCTAAGCCCTTCGGATGTTATACTGTTCGTTCGCCGATTCGCCCTGATGAATATCCGATCATGAGAAATGTTCGACATCCCTGCCTGACTGCGTCACGCAGGCAGGGAATCGGCTTGACTTTTTTTTCGTAATCCTACGGATTACCTTTTTTTGTCAAGAAAAAAAGTAAATACAAAAAAAGATTGCCCGCCTGACCGGACGGGCAGGCTTCGTCGACTGGAACGTTGCGGACATAGATGTAAATTACTTCTGTCTCCTCGCAATGACAAGGTACGGTGAAAAGGCCTCATCCCTCATTCCCTTCTCCAAAAGAGAAGGGACGGTGCTGTAGTGCTAATCCTAACAGCATCACTACCAAATCAACTAGGAATATAATTCGGCATGAAGAAATTAAATTTTTGAATTGCGATTATTATTCAAAAATTCTATAATAGGAAAATTTCGGAAGTCCCCTTTGGGGATTTAGGGGCCAAGTCTTATAAGTTTTGATTTCTCCTGAAACAAACCAGGCAAGAAATCTTTATTCAATTCTGAAAATTTTATGGGAGGAGCAGGCTCATCTCCATATTCATTAATGGAAAGTTGCCACCAGCCGACATTTTTCCATTTGCCTAATTTATATCCAACTTTTTCATAAGTGGCAAAATGTTTAAAGCCGAGGCTTTCATGAAAGGCCACGCTTTTTTCATTGGGTAAATTGATAACAGCATATACATTGCGGAAACCTTGCCGTTTAAAAATTTCGATCAATGCTTCATACAAGGCTCTGCCCAGTCCTGCTTTTTGAAAATCATCATGAATATAAATGGAAGATTCCACGCACCATTGGTAAGCAGTTCGCTCCCTGTATTTTCCTCCATAGGCATACCCGGCGATCATTCCATTGATCTCGCAAACCAGCCAGGGCCAGTTTTTGAGATACTCATTAATTCTTTTGGCAAAAGCGGGAATGGAAGGAAGCTCGGTTTCAAAAGTGAACGAGGTGTTCAATATGTAAGGACCATATATATTCAATATGCCTTCTGCATCTTTTGCTGTTGCCAACCGGATCAAACTCATACAAGTCATTTGTATTGTTAGCGCTTAAAGAGATTCAAATTTCTCTTTTTTTGAAAGACCAAAAAAATAATGTGTCTTTAGTACATATTTCTTATCTTAGTCGTCCTTTCTGTATTTGATTTTGTGATTCACAGAAACGAAATTAAAAACGATATGAACTGCTTGTCATTGAAAAAGATTTTATTTTTTTTCCCTGTTATACTTTTTTCAACAGTTGTTTCAGCGCAATTATTAAGCTGGACGCCGCAATTTCCAACAGATACTGCCGCCAGCCAGAATTTTGTGATCACGATGGATGCCAGCAAAGGCAACCAGGGATTATTGAATTACACTCCCACTACGGATGTATATGTACATGTTGGTGTGATCACCAGTCTAAGCAGCAGCTCCTCTGACTGGAAATATGTAAAATTCACCTGGGGCACTACCAATTCACAGGCACAATGTTCTTATTTAGGAAATAATAAATGGCAATACACGATCACCGGAAGTTTGCGAACGTTTTTTGGTATCACTACCGGATCGGAGGTCATTAAAAAGATTGCTATTCTTTTCAGAAGCGGAGATGGCTCCAAAGTGCAGCG
>DASZPW010000270.1:0-4096 GCA_035550155.1 Chitinophagaceae bacterium
ATCTTTAGTGGGTGTATATATTTTGCAGGATGGGAAATATGCCTATGTCAATCCTACTTTTGCAGATATTTTCGGATATGATAGGAATGAGCTGACCAATAATTTCGACATTCAAAAATTGATTCACCCGGGTTATCGCACATTAGTCGCAGAACATGTACGTAACAGGGTGGAAGGAAAACAAACCAGCGTCCACTATGAAGCAGAAGGATTCAGGAAAGATGGCGAGCCCGTTCAGATAGAGATCTTTGGAAACAGTACAGAATATCGTGGAAGGCCCGCAATCATCGGAACTGTTTTGGATATTTCTCATCGCAAAAAAACAGAAAGAGCAATTCGTGCTGCCGAAGAAACCCGGCGGCTCATTATGGATTCATCCATGGATGCCATAGTTTGCATGGACACGGAAGGGCTTATAACTATTTGGACCCCGCAATCAGAAAAAATATTCGGATGGAAAGAGCAGGAAGTGATCGGGAAAAGACTGAGCAGTATCATCATACCCGAAGTGTACCGGGAAAGACATGAAAACGGGTTGAAACGATATATGAAAACCCGAACCAATCATATGATGAACAGGCTTCTGGAGTTCAGTGCTTTGAAAAAAGATGGAACGGAATTCCCGATGGAACTAAGTATCGTTCCGGTAGAACAAGACGGCCGTGAGTTTTTCTGCGGATTCATCCGGGATATCACAGAACGAAAGAAAGCGGAAGCGGAGATCAAAAAAGCAAGAGAACTTTCTGATCATATCATTAATAATTTGCCCGGAGTATTTTATCTCTATGATCAAGAAGGGAATTTCCTGAGATGGAATAAACATTTTGAAGTCATTACCGGTTATAACAGTGCTGAGATTACAACCATGCTTCCATGGCAATTTTTTGAAGGGGAAGATGTGGACTATATCAAACAAAGAATTCAGGGTGTTTTTTTGACAGGGTCAAATGATGCAGAGGCTCATTTTGTGACCAAAGACAAACAAAGAATACCTTTTTATTTCAGTGCCGTAAAGATCGACTATGAAAATAAACCTTGCCTGCTGGGCTATGGAATTGATATTTCCGACAGGAAAAAAGCAGAAGAAGAATTGGAAGAATCATACATCGCCATCAGGCATTTGTCAGAACACCTGCAAAATATCCGGGAAGAAGAACGTACGCATATTGCCCGTGAGATCCATGATGAGTTGGGACAGCAGCTTACAGTATTGAAGATGGATGTTTCCTGGCTCAATAAAAAGCTGCACGGTGCCGATGAAAATGTAAAACAAAAACTCAAAGACCTGTTAGAGTTGATGGACAGCACGGTAAAAACTGTAAGAAGAATATCCTCTGAACTTCGGCCAAGTTTGCTGGACGATATGGGGCTGGTGCCCGCTATGGAATGGCATTTGAAAGAATTCGAGAAGAGAGCTTCTATAAATGCACATTTCAAATTGCCTTCTGAGGAACTGTCTTTACCGGACACGGTCAAAACAGGGCTGTTTCGAATTTTCCAGGAATCGCTCACCAATGTAGCCCGGCATGCCCATGCAAAGAAAGTTGACATCAATCTAAAGGTAGAAAAAGAAAAGATCGTACTAAGTATAAAAGATGATGGCAAAGGATTTGAAATGGAAAAGGCAAAATCCAAAAGAACTTTAGGAATATTAGGAATGAGAGAAAGAAGTTATATGATGGGCGGAACCTATGAAGTAAAAAGCAAGCCGGGAAAAGGGACAAAAGTTACCGTTTCAGTTCCTTATTCCGATAAAGATTAATTAGGAACCAAACCATATACTATGATCAGAGTTTTAATTGCTGATGACCATGCAATAGTACGTAAAGGGCTGAAGCAACTATTGCTGGAGGAATACCCGACGGCCAATATAGGCGAAGTAGGAGATGCCGAAACGCTGGTGGCAGAAGTGTTGAAGGAAGAATGGGATGTAGTGATCTGTGATATGAATATGCCGGGCCGCAGCGGGTTAGATGCCCTGAGTCAAATCAAACAAACTAATCCTAAGCTTCCTGTTTTGATACTAAGTATGTATCCCGAAGATCAGTATGCACTTCGGGTGTTGAAAGCAGGGGCATCAGGTTACCTGGGAAAAGAAACGGTGCATGAAGAACTGATCAAGGCTATCAAAACTGTATTACTTGGTAGAAAATATATCACTCCCGAAGTAGCAGAAAAATTGGCTGAGTCATTTGATATGGATTCTGAAAAACAACCCCACGAGCTACTTTCAGACCGGGAGTTTGACGTTTTTAAACTATTGGCTGTGGGTAAATCAGTTTCAGAAATTGCGGAACAACTTTCGCTGAGCGTCACTACCATCAGTACCTACAGGTCAAGGATTATGGAAAAGATGGATATGCGATCCAATGCGGAACTGGCCCGGTATGCTATTGAACATAAAATTATCTGATTGTAATGAAGGTATTACTGTCTGATTTATAATATCCTGTCTGTCGTATAAATTCTACAATCAATAAATCTTAGCATCTACTTTTTTTATTTCAGCTGTCTTATATTTTTATATTTGAATTTTTGTTTAGTATAGCAGAGTCAATAAACCGTTAATCAAACTACCCGGCTTTTATGTTACGTATTCTAGTTGCTGATGATTATGAGATCGTACGAAGAGGTTTAAAACAAATTCTTGTCGAGGCATTCCCGGAAATACATGTGGAAGAAGCCATCGACACTCCTGACCTGATTGATAAAGCATTGAATGATCGTTGGGATTTTATCATCACGGATATAATAATGCCGGGAGGTAATGGACTGGAAGCTATGAAAAAGATCAAGGCTCAAATGGCTTCATTGCCGGTTCTTATTATCAGCACATATCCCGAAGATCAGTACACATCGCATGCAATAAATGCCGGCGCCGATGGCTATCTCAGCAAAAACACCATCCCCGAACATTTAATAACAGCCATTCAACAAATACTTTCCGGGAAAAAATATATCAGTAAAGACCTGCTCTCCGGCCCGGATATAAATCAACTTTCTTAAGCTAATCCAATCACCAGCTTCAAAAACATTTCCGTTTGGTATATCATCAATTTTTTCTGCTTCAATATTTCTTTTACTAACAACTGATATTGATCCCTGTCAATAATGATAGTTGCGTGTAGCCCTAGTACTACAAATTGATATATGTATTATGGACACGATATACCGTTCATGTACTATTCTCCGGCAACTCCGTGTATGCGTTCTTTGCATCAGAAATTATTCGAGATGAAAAAAGAAAAATTACTCATACTCATCGTAGATGACAACATGAACTTTGTAAAAAGGATCATCAGCCTGATGGAAGACCTTAAGAATATCGGGTACATCAATGTAGCTACCGATTACAATGAGGCTGTAAAATTCATTGATGAAGAAAAACCGGACCTGGTTTTGTTGGATATCAATCTTCCCGGAAAAAGCGGTATTGAGTTGCTGCGCCGGATCAAAGAAACCGGAAGTAAGTCCGAGGTGATCATGATCACAAACCATACGGATGATTATTATAAGAAATTATGCCATGATCTTGGCGCCAAATATTTTTTAGATAAATCCATTGAATTTGCAATGGTGCCGGATATCATCGGAAGTTTTCATTTGAATTGATGATTTCATTTTAAGGTATTCTTGAATTTCCGCGACCCCCTGAAAATACTGAAAGTTGATCATTGAAACGATTAATGAACGATTATGCAAAAGAAGTGGACAACGTTGAAACAGATCATAGGCCCCGGAAGACCACAACAAATATTTCTTTCCCTTATGGACGAAGAAGGAAATATTCTCAGCGCTAATGCGAACATGGTGAGAGAGCTTGAATTCAAAAATCCGAAAGTCACCCGGATTAACTTTTTCAATATAATTCATCCGGCTAATGTCATAGAATTCAAAAAACTGATACTAACCGCCGCTAATGAGGCCGTGCCTCAAACCATGGAATTATATATCCGTAACGGGTATTATCATCCTATGAAATGGGAAGTGAATTTTCTGGAAAATGAGCGGGATGACGTTAAGAAATTCCTTTGTGTTGGCTACAAACTGATCGATGAAGAACGTTTAGAAAAATTTCACCAGCTCGGTGCAAAGA
>DASZPW010000271.1:0-2364 GCA_035550155.1 Chitinophagaceae bacterium
AAAGAAGACAAATATTTCTATTCCCATCCCGGCGTCAATCCTTTTGCGGTCATCCGGGCCCTATTTAAAAATATATTCCGGATGAAACGGACCTCCGGTGCCAGCACCATTACCATGCAGGTAGCAAGAGCATTGGAACCGGGCAGGAGAACCATCTGGATCAAGATCCGGGAAATGTTCAGGGCTTTTCAATTAGAATGGAAATACAGTAAAGACCAGATTCTGCAAATGTATCTGAACTTGGTTCCGTATGGCGGCAATATAGAAGGCGTGAAAGCTGCGTCCCTTTTATATTTTAATAAAAATCCCGATCATCTATCATTGGCGGAAATAACAGCATTAAGTATCATTCCCAATCGTCCTTCATCATTAGTGATCGGGAAAAATAATGATCGGATCGTTGAAGAAAGAAATCGCTGGCTGAAAAAATTTGCAAAAGACAAAGTCTTTTCAGAGAAAGATATTGAAGATGCGATCAGTGAACCATTAACCGCCTCACGGGGAACGGTTCCACATTATATTCCACATCTCGCTTACAAACTGAAACGGGAACGGCAAAGTAATATCATCAAAACCAATATCGACCTGAACACACAATTAAAAACAGAAAAGTTGGTGGAAGATTATGTGAGAGCGTTAAAATTACGCAACATAAAAAATTCGGCTGTTATCATCATTGATAATCGAACACATAAGGTCATCACCTATGTTGGCTCTTCTTCTTTTTATGATTCCACTGATGCCGGCCAGGTGAATGGCGCCAATGCGGTAAGAGAACCGGGGAGCACCTTAAAGCCTTTATTGTATGCCTTATGTTTTGATGAAGGGTTACTGACACCAAAGAGAGTGATCACCGATGTGCCGGTGAATTATCAGGGATACGCTCCTGAAAATTACGACCAGAAATTCAATGGTTATGTGACCGTGGGCTATGCACTGGAACATTCATTAAATATCCCCGCGGTAAAAAGCCTGAAGTTGCTGGGAACAGAAAAACTGATCCAAAAATTATCGGATTGTAATTTTAAACAAATTCAAAAAGACAAAAACAAACTCGGTCTTTCGATGATACTCGGCGGATGCGGCACCACATTGGAAGAACTGACGGGTTTATTTTCTGCTCTTGCCAATAATGGACTGTATATCGCTCCATCTTACACGCAGGATGATACTATGCGTACGAAAAAAACTATTGTCAGCCCTGCAGCAGCATTCATGGTAACCGATATTCTATCCCGGCTCAATCGGCCCGATTTTCCGTTGAACTGGCAGGCAACAGAACATATGCCGAAGATTGCATGGAAGACCGGAACCAGTTACGGAAGAAGAGATGCCTGGAGTGTCGGGTACAACAAAGATTATACAGTAGGGATCTGGTCAGGAAATTTTTCGGGAGTTGCTGTATCTGATCTCAGCGGAGCTAGCGTTGCCACTCCATTGCTATTTAAAATTTTCAACACGATAGATTATAACAGCGACAAAGACTGGTTTACTCAGCCTGATGATTGTGATATTCGAAAAGTATGCAGTGAAACAGGAATGATCCCTTCAGACCACTGCACGGATCTTGTAACAGATTACTTCATTCCTTTGGTTTCTTCCAATAAAGTCTGCGATAACTGGCAGCAGGTATTGGTAAGTGCTGATGAAAAAATTTCTTATTGCACCAGTTGCGTTCCCGAAACAGGCTACAAGAAGAAATGGTATAAGATCATTGACCCTGATATGGAATCATGGTACCGGGAAAACAATATCAGTTACCAGGCAATACCACCTCACAACCCCAACTGCGAAAAAATTTTCAAAGGCGCTGCGCCGATGATCACTTCACCGGTAAATGGCTCTGAATATCTGATCAGCAAAAAAAATCCGGAGCCGCTTCAACTGACCTGCAAAACAGCGAATGATGTAAGCAAAGTCTATTGGTATATCGACAATAAGTTTTACAAAGTTTCTTATGCCGGAGAAAAACAATTTTTCAAACCTACCGAAGGCCCCGTTAAAATTTCATGTACAGATGATAAAGGAAGAAACAGGAATATCACTATCTATGTGCGGTATGTGAATTTGTAAACTAAAGGTCTCAACAAAAATCTACCCACTCTCATTTTTCTCTCCCGATAACTATCGGGACTCTCACCCTCTCACTCTCTCACTCTCTCACCCTCTCACCCTCTCACTCTCTCATCATTCTCTATTCCACTTTACTCACATTTCCGGAACCAGATACTTTCTGGCTTACAGTAGCATTGCCTTTATACTTCACGGATCCTGCTCCGCTGACATCCACATCCAATTTTACACTGGCAAAAACTTCAGCATCACCTGCTCCTGAAATGTCAACACTTACATTTTCTGCCATCA
>DASZPW010000272.1:0-3698 GCA_035550155.1 Chitinophagaceae bacterium
ATTCACTAACATCTCCACTTTTGAAATTTCTTCATCGGCCATTTTTGCAAAATGAGAAAAATCAAATCGCAGGTGTTCTTCATTGACCAGTGAACCTTTCTGTGCCACATGAATTCCCAATACCTTTCTTAATGCAGCATGTAATAAATGCGTGGCGGAATGATGCAGCATAATATTTTTTCTTCGCAGGGCATCCACTTTTGCAGTTACCGTTCCCGGTATATCAGCAGGCAGCTTGTCAGCATAATGAACAATGAGGTTGTTTTCTTTTTTTGTATCGGTAATATTTATCTTATCGTTATTAATTATTAATTCCCCTGTATCGCCAACCTGCCCGCCGCTTTCTGCATAAAAAGGCGTTGCTTCCAACACTAATTGAAAAGATTCTTTTCCTTTAGCTTTTATTTTCCGGTATTTAATTATTCTCGTTTCAATTTCCAATACATCATAACCGACAAATTCATTCAAAGCAAAATCATCTAATACAATCCAATCGCTAGCATCAATAGAAGTAGCGGCACGGCCGCGGGATTTTTGTTTCTGCATTTCTGCATTGAAGCCATTCTCGTCTACTTTCAGATTATTCTCGAAGGCAATAAGTTGTGTAAGATCAAATGGGAATCCATAGCGGTCGTAAAGAATAAAGCAGATTTTACCAGAAAGTACATTCATATTATACGTTGAATTCCCTTTCAGAATCTCAGTTTCTCCGATGCCTTTTAATAATTCTTCCAATTCGCCAGTCAAATTAGACCAATTGCTCTTCTGCGCATTAATAATATCATTCAATAGGTCAAGGCCTTTAGCAATCGTTCTCAAAAATGCTTCTTCTTCTTCATGAATCACTTTAGCTACAAAATCTTTTTGCTTACTTAATTCAGGAAAAACAGTTTCAAACTGTTTGGCTAAACCATCCAGCAGTTGATGCAGTAATGGTTTTTTATAATCTAAGTAAGAATAATAATACCTAACAGCACGACGAAGGATTCTCCTGATCACATATCCGGCGCCGGTATTGGATGGCAATTGGCCGTCAGCGATCGTAAATGCAATAGCACGGATATGATCGGCAACTACCCGGAACGCAATATCTTTTTTACTATCACCAGCTTCAAACTTTTTCTTCGTGATCTTTTCTGTTTCAGCAATAGTTCCTGTAAAAATATCTGTATTGTAATTGGAATTTTTGTTTTGCAATACTCTCACCAATCGTTCCAAACCCATTCCGGTATCCACATGTTTTGCCGGCAATGGTTCCAGCGAACCATCTTTTAAACGATTGAACTGAATGAATACATTATTCCAGATCTCCACCACTTTTCCCGTTTCATCATTGTTGACCAAAGCATGTCCGTCATTATTAGCTTCAGGACGTGAATCATAATGAATTTCCGTGCAGGGACCGCAGGGGCCGGTATCACCCATTTCCCAAAAATTATCTTTTTTGTTTCCCATCAGTATCCTGTCTTCCGGCAACCACTTCTTCCATTCGTTGAATGCTTCTTCATCTTTAGGCAATCCTTCTTTTGCATCGCCTTCGAAAATCGTAACGTAGATCCTGCTTTTATCTATCTTATACACTTCTGTCAATAATTCCCAGCTCCAGGCAATGGCTTCTTTTTTGAAATACCCGCCTGCCGGCGAGGCAGGATCTCCAAAGCTCCAGTTGCCAAGCATTTCAAACATCGTATGATGATACGTATCTACTCCTACTTCTTCAAGATCGTTATGTTTGCCGCTGACCCGGAGACATTTTTGCGTATCGGCTACTCTTTGATAAGGGGGTTTTTTATTACCCAAAAAATAATCTTTGAATTGGTTCATGCCCGCATTGGTAAACATCAATGTGGGATCATTCTTTACTACGATCGGCGCTGAAGGAACGATCTCGTGTCCCTTCGATCGGAAAAAATCCAAAAAACTTTTTCGTATTGCTGCGCTGGTCATATGATGAGTGATGAGTGATGAGTGATGAATAGCGAACCGGACGTACAAGAGTGCGATCCCGCATTAGCGGGACAAGCTGCAATGGAAGCTGATAGTAGTACAGAAGCTGGTAACATAATTATTTTTTTGACTACCGTTGTTTTAGGATTATGGGTTGATTTTTGCAGTATATCGGGCTATATTTGTTACCCGCAGGTATTTTTACGGGTACGCAAAGGTAACAGATTCAGCCGTGAATTGGATTGCTGAAACAGGTCAAGGACTTACTTCATGAAGAAGATCAAGTATTATTATAACACCAATACGCTACGCTACGAAAAGCTGGAAACTCCGCTGCGGGTGAAACTACTGCGTGTCTTCGGATTTATTGCAGCTGCGTTTGTGACCGCAGCGCTCATTTCTTTTGTAGCATTCCGTTTTATCGGCTCCCCCAATGAAAAATTACTGCGCATTCAAAATGAACGATTGTCGGATAAATACAGGGAACTGGAAGACCGGCTCAAATCCATGCAGGATCAAATGAAGGAATTGGAAAAAAGAGATAACAATGTGTATCGTGCCATTTTTGAAGCGAATCCTATTCCGGATAGTGTTCGTGCCAAAGAACTGGAAAAAGAAATGGAAACTGCTTCTGTGGAAGGAATGGATGATAATACACTTGTCTCTTCCATTGTTGCTACGATCAATAATCTCAGCAGCCGGATGATCGCTGAAAGAAAATCATATGACCAGATCGACAACCTGCTGAAGAATAAAGAACAATTATTAGCACATACTCCCGCCATTCAGCCGGTAAGCAATAAAGACCTTGATCGCATTGCGTCCGGATTCGGATATCGCATTGATCCGATCTATAAAACGGTGAAGATGCATGAAGGCCTTGACTTCACTGCACCTGCAGGCACACCAATTTATGCAACGGCCGACGGAGTGGTTACCACTGCAGGAAATACGAATAATGGTTTTGGTAATCATGTTGTCATTAATCATGGATATGGTTATGAAACATTATACGGCCATATGTTGAAAGTGAAAGTAAGAGTGGGACAGTCAGTGAAGCGTGGCGAAGTGATCGGCTATGTAGGAAGCACGGGTAAATCAACAGGGCCGCATTGCCATTATGAAGTGCATAAGAATGGCCAGCATTTAGACCCGGTTTACTTTTTCTATAATGACCTGACACCGGAACAATTTGACCGCCTTTTGAAAAAAGTGGCGGCCTCCAATCAAAGTTTTGATTAAGTAATTTTTCCACATTATTTGATTTTGCTGCCCCTCACCCTGATACATCATTATCTTTACTGAGAAATTATGGGAAGAACATTAACTCAGATCACTCTCGATTTTGCTCATGCTGAAAAAGAAACTGCTGCTGATGTGCCGGTGATGATGATGCAGGAAGAAAAAAACAATGCAGTGAAAAAAGAAAAACTTCAAAAAACCGAGCCTTCTGCCGAAGTGAAAGAACAGGCAAAGCCTGTTTCGACAAGAGGGCGCCGCTCTCTGAAAAGCATGAACCAGGATGCGGACCAGGTACAGATACCCGAAGATGAAGTGCTGTTCAAAAAACAATATTATGCTATCGGTGAAGTGGCGACGATGTTCCATGTCAATCAATCGCTGATCCGGTATTGGGAAACTGAATTTGACATTCTGAAACCAAAAAAGAATCGCAAAGGCGATCGTTTCTTTCGTCCCATAGATGTAAAAAATCTTGTATTGATCTATGACTTGCTGCGCCGCAGGAAATT
>DASZPW010000273.1:0-7740 GCA_035550155.1 Chitinophagaceae bacterium
ATGACATTAGCAGAAGCGATGAAAGATGCTGATGTATTCATTGGATTAAGCAGTGGCAATATTCTTTCCCAGGAAATGGTAAAAAGCATGGCAAAGAATCCTATTGTATTTGCCATGGCCAATCCTGATCCTGAAATAAGCTGGGAAGATGCCACATCAGCAAGAAAAGATGTCATCATGGCCACCGGCAGAAGTGATTATCCGAACCAGGTAAATAATGTATTGGGATTCCCATACATTTTCCGGGGTGCTTTGGATGTTCGGGCAACACAGATCAATGAAGCAATGAAACTGGCTGCAGTAAAAGCATTAGCTGAATTGGCAAAGACCACAGTTCCGGATATTGTGAACATGGCCTACAATGAAAAAAGCATTTCGTTCGGAGAAAATTATATTATTCCCAAACCACTTGATCCAAGATTGCTTTCAACGGTTGCACCTGCAGTAGCAAAAGCTGCGATGGATAGTGGCGTAGCACAGCATCATATCACAAATTGGGAAACCTATATCAATAACCTGAACAAGAGATTAGGCAATGACAACCAGGTGATGCGTATCATCGGCAATAAAGCCCGTCGTGATCCGAAACGAATCGTTTTTGCAGAAGCAGATAATGTGAAAATCCTGAAAGCAGCGCAGATCATTTTTGACGACGCCATTGGTTATCCCATTTTACTCGGGGATGAAAATAAGATCAGGAGCATAGCTGCTGCTAATGCCATTGACATAGAAGGCCTGCCCATTTTTGATCCCCGCAGTGATGCGATGGAAGAAAAAAGGAATGCTTATGCAGAAATATTCTTTCAGAAAAGAGGACGCAGAGGTTTCAATGCATATGAATCCAAAAAGGTAATGAAGGACCGGAACTATTTCGGCTGTATGATGGTGGAATGTGGCGATGCTGATGCAATGATCTCGGGCCTTGCCAAAAATTATCCTGATACTATTCGTCCTGCGTTGCAAACGATCGGTACGGAGCAAGGTGTAAAGAAAATTGCCGGCATGTACCTGATGCTTACCAAACGGGGGCCTTTATTCCTTGCTGATACTACGGTTAATTTTAATCCTACAGCCGAAGAATTAGCAGATATCACTTTGCTGGTAGCTAATGAGATCAAAAATTTCAACATTACTCCGCGGATCGCCATGCTAAGCTATTCCAATTTCGGAAGCAGCAATTCTCCCGAAGCACGATTAGTGGCAGAGGCACGAAAAATTGTAAAACAAAAAATGCCTTCCCTGATCGTTGATGGTGAAATGCAGGCCAGCGTAGCATTCAACAAAGAACTGATGAAAGAAAATTATCCATTCTGCGAATTGGTGGATAAGGATGTAAACACAATTATTTTCCCGAATCTTGCTTCAGGAAACATCGCATATAACCTGATGAAAGAATTGGAAACTGCCGATGCCATCGGCCCTATTTTGCTGGGATTAAATAAACCTGTTCACATTTTACAATTAGGAAGTTCCGTACGCAGTATTCTGAATATGGCACTGGTAGCTGTAGTGGATGCGCAGATCAAATGCAAAGCCCCTACAGAAGAGATCATCAAGCGTTCCCCCTGGTGGAAAAGACTCCGTAAATCTTCCAGGGAAGTTTAAGCTATCATGCCAGTTATGAATATTCAGGAATGAAAACTTTCATTCCGACTTGATTTTTCATTGCTACATTTGTGTCGTATTTTTCGAGAATTCTCATGACCATTTTCAAAGATATTGGCCAATACCTGCTCATGATAAGAGGTATGTTTTCCCGCCCGGAAAACGGGAGAATGTATTGGAAAGAGTTCATGCGCCAATGTTCAGACATTGGTATCGGTTCGTTGGGTATCGTTGCCATTATTTCTGTTTTTATCGGGGCTGTGTCCACCATTCAAACAGCTTACCAGTTGGTAAGCCCATTGATTCCCCGTTCCACCATCGCACAAATTGTTAGAGATACCGTGATACTTGAATTTGCTCCTACTCTTGTTTGCATAGTCTTAGCCGGAGTTGTTGGCAGCAAGATCGCAAGTGAATTAGGAAATATGCGTGTCAGTGAACAAATAGATGCCCTGGAGATCATGGGCGTTAATACGAAAACATATTTGGTTTTGCCAAAAATAGTTGCGGCATTAGTGGTAGTCCCGATGCTGGTGGTGTTGTCAATGGTGCTTGGTATCTGGGGAGGAAGAATGGCCGGTAATATGGCGAATATCATTTCCGGTTATACATATGACAAGGGATTACTTGAATTTTTTGTGCCGTACAATGTAATATTTGCCCTGGTAAAATCGTATGTGTTTGCATTTATCATTGCCAGCATTTCTGCTTATTACGGATATTTTGTAAAAGGCGGCGCATTGGAAATTGGAAAAGCCAGCACCAAAGCCGTTGTAGTGAGTTGCATACTCATTCTTTTCGGAGATTATGTATTATCTGCATTATTGTTGTAACAATGGATTATAGTAAATAGAAAGAAATTTTTTAAGGAAAAATGATTGAAGTCCGGAACATAAAAAAAATATTTGGCGATAAAACTGTGATCGATGATGTGAGTGCTGTAATGAAAGCAGGACAATGCAATCTTATCATTGGTACCAGCGGTAGCGGAAAAACTGTGCTGATGAAATGCATGGTTGGATTATTTGAACCGGATAACGGGGATATTTTATATAATGGTAAAAGTTTTACCGGAATGACCCATGAAGAACGCACTGAGATTCGAAAAGAGATCGGTATGTTGTTCCAGGGCGCTGCACTGTTTGATAGTCTTACCGTAGAACAAAATGTGATGTTCCCTTTGAATATGTTTACCAAATGGACACCCAAACAAAAACTGGACAGAGTAAATGAAGTGTTAGCAAGAGTGAATTTGGAAAACACAAACAAAAAATTCCCGGCTGAATTAAGTGGTGGCATGAAAAAAAGAGTGGGTATTGCCCGGGCCATTGTGTTGAATCCGAAATATCTTTTTTGCGATGAACCCAATTCCGGCCTCGATCCGCAAACATCACTGGTAATTGATAAACTGATCCGTGAAATAACCACTGAGTTCAATATCACAACTGTTGTCAATACCCATGACATGAACAGCGTAATGGAGATCGGGAATTATATTCTTTACCTGTACCAGGGCCATAAAGAATGGGAAGGCAATAATAAAGAGATCATTTTTTCAAAGAACCAGCGCTTGAATGATTTTATTTTTGCATCTGAATTTTTACAGGATGCCAAACAAATGCGTATGCTGGAAGAGAGCGGTAAAATGCCCTACACCAGGGATCAAAATGACAATACCGCACAATAAGCAGTTCCGATCCACTGCAAATTTGCTTATTAACCCTTACTTTTGCCGGGCATTTCTAAACTGAATATGAGTATTCTTGTCAATAAAAATTCGAAAATTTTAGTTCAGGGTTTCACTGGTACCGAAGGTACATTTCATGCTACACAAATGATCGAGTATGGTACCAATGTTGTCGGTGGTGTTACTCCCGGCAAAGGCGGAAGTAAACATTTGGACAGGCCCGTCTTCAACACCGTAGCAGATTGTGTACAAAATACCGGCGCAGATGTAAGTATCATTTTTGTTCCGCCTGCATTTGCGGCAGATGCTATCATGGAATCTGCAGAAGCGGGTATTCGCCTGGTGGTTTGTATCACCGAAGGAATTCCGACGCAGGATATGGTGAAAGTGAAAAATTATCTGCAGGGAAAAAATACCAGGTTGGTTGGTCCCAATTGTCCCGGAGTTATTACAGCAGGTGAATCCAAAGTTGGAATCATGCCCGGTTTTGTATTCATTCCCGGACG
The DNA here is from genome assembly GCA_035550155.1 of Chitinophagaceae bacterium. GTDB lineage: Bacteria > Bacteroidota > Bacteroidia > Chitinophagales > Chitinophagaceae > UTBCD1. The sequence continues at coordinate 3,799 of DASZPW010000273.1, forward strand.
AATTGGTATTGTCTCCAAATCCGGAACACTTACTTATGAAGCAGCCGACCAGGTAGCCAAAGCTGGTCTCGGAATTTCAACAGCAGTTGGTATCGGTGGTGATCCGATCATCGGCACTACTACAAAAGAAGCTGTAGAATTATTCTTCAATGATCCGGATACCGATGCTGTAGTTATGATCGGTGAAATTGGTGGCGGTATGGAGGCTGAAGCAGCAAGATGGGTGAAAGCAAGTGGCAATAAAAAACCGGTGGTTGGTTTTATTGCCGGTCAAACTGCTCCTCCCGGAAGAAGAATGGGACATGCCGGGGCTATTGTAGGCGGTGCTGATGATACTGCCGCTGCAAAAATGAAAATTATGAACGAATGCGGCATTCATGTAGTGCAAAGTCCGGCCGATATCGGGAAACGAATGGCAGAAGTGATGAAAAAATAGTTTTAAAATAAAAACCTCTTCTGTTTCGAAGAGGTTTTTTTATTACGGGCATGATCCACTGTTATCTGCAATCCTGTATATAGCGACTTAATTCTGCTTTGTTGCTTGAAAATGTTAGCTGCTCGATGACACAGCGATAATTTTCCGGATCAACGGTTTTCTTGTACGCCAGTTTTGCTAATTCCAGTTTATTATTTTCAAAGTTGAACAGCTGAATCATTTCTTTCACTTGCTCCGAGGTAAAATAATTGGTAGTAATGATCTGGCGGGCAGATTCCATTTTGTTGTTTTCAAACCATTCCCTTTGGATTGACTGTAAAACAAGATCAAAATCCCGGTTGCTCATCACCTGGCTAAACCGGTAATCCCCATAACTATTATCAGAGCTATACTTTCCGTCACGATCTCCATCATGATGATCACTGTCAAATTTTTCATCGTCCCGGTCACCCTTCCTGTTATCCCTTATCTTTTGTTCATCAATATTTGTTCTGCCGAAACGATCAATAGTAATAGAAGTTTGTTTTCCGGGCTTTACACTAATATTACCAGCATACACCAACTCATAGTTTCTTAATAATATGCCAAGCAAGCCCATGTTTTTCTGATGATAAATTTTGACATCATGAAGGCCCGCCCTGATACCCGGTATCATCAATACATTATCGGCAGAAGTGAACTGTTTGCCATCCAGCACTACTCTGACATCACCCCGATCATTGGAGCTTACAAACAAATTGCCTGAAGGACGATCGGCAGCTAAAACCGAAAAACTGAAAGCAATAGAAGTTAAAAGTGTAAATATCGTTTTCATACATTTAAATTTAAAAAGTGATCAAATTTGTTTACCCATCATAAATTCCAACGCCATGCCAGTATGCCAAAAGTATTTTCAAGAAAACGTTAAAGGAATTTTCGTTCCATCCCCTACTTGTTAAGAAAAAAGAAAGTTTCAGTTTCACATTAAACCTTTTCAGCTAATTTTTACTCTCCGCCGGGGAGACATGGGAACATCATCTTCATCTTTTTATGAAATTCCCTGCATTCCTGCATCATATGCAAGCATACAATCATTTACTTTGTACCAAATTTCAACCCATGCCCGTACAGCCAATTAAAAAACTTTTACTATTCAGTATTCTTTTCAACTTTTTTATAGTTGCTTCAGGCCAGAATCCGATCAAGAACCCTGCATCAGACCCGATAGCTAACGGATGGAAAAAAGTGGACGAATATATCCAGAAGAATCTCCCAAAATCGGCATTGGAAGAGGCGAAAAAAATTTATAGACTAGCGAAAGCGGATAAGAAGGATGCCCAGGTCATTAAATCATTGTTATACATATCCAGTTTGCAGTCGGAAACCCGTGAGAATAATGATGTGCAAACCATAAAAGATTTTGAAAAAGAAATTCTATCCGCCAATCAACCGGCACGTTCCATTTTACAAAGCATCGTTGCCGAAATGTATTTGAGTTATTTCAATGATCACCGTTATCAATTTTATGATCGTAGTAATACAACAAATTTTAAGAAAGACGATATCGCCACCTGGACTGCTGATGATTTTAATAAAAAGATCGCTGAGTTGTACTTGCAATCCACCAAAGAAGAAAAATTATTAGAGCAAACAAAGCTGGAACCTTTTGATGCCATCATCACAAAAGGGAATGTCCGTCACCTCCGCCCTACTCTATTTGATCTCTTAGCTCACCGGGCATTAGATTATTTTAAAAGCGATGAAAGAGATATTACCAAACCGGCATATGCATTTGAAATAAATACTGCTTCTGCATTTGATCCGGCATCTGATTTTATTAAATCAAAATTCCCCACCAATGATTCTGCATCGCTTCAGCAAAAAGCATTGCTACTGATGCAAAAATTGATTGCATTTCACCTGAATGATGCAAAACCTGATGCATTGATTGATGCAGATATAGAAAGAATTGAATTTGTGAATGAAAAAGGTGTTCAAACTGATAAGAAGGATTTATACCTCGCAGCGTTAAATAATTTAGCTCATCACTATGAAAATTACCCAGCGGCATCACAGGCGCTTTACCTGGTAGCTGCTCAATACAATAAAGACGCCGGTGAATACAAACCGTTCGGGGATACTACACATCGCTTTGATAAGATAAAAGCAAAAGAAATATGCGAAAGAGTTTTGCAACAGAAAGATTCTTCTGAAGGAAAGATCAATTGCTATAACCTGCTTAACGAGATCAATCAAAAAGATCTGTCATTTTCCGTTGAGAAAGTCAATATTCCCGATCAACCGTTTCGTTCACTGGTGCAATATAAAAATATTACAACGCTATACTTTCGGATCGTTAAGTCTGATGAAGACCCTTTATCGGAACCTGAAAATTATTATGCTGATAAATTCTGGGAAAAACTTATAGCCACAACTCCATTGCGAAGCTGGCAACAATCCTTACCAGATACAAAAGACTTACAACAACACAGTGTCGAAATAAAGGTAGATGGCTTGCCAAACGGTAGATATGTCCTCATCGCTTCCACAGAAAAAGATTTTAATCTGAAAAACGGGATCACCGGTGCAAGATATTTTTATGTTTCCAATATCAGCTTTGTCAATAACGGAAGAAATTATTTTGTATTGAACCGGGAAACAGGACAACCACTTACCGGAGCTACCATTCAATCATGGGAAGACAGCTACGATTACAAAACCTCAAAATATATTTCTGTAAAGGGAAAGTCATTCCAATCAGATGAAAAAGGGGCTTTCATTTATGACAGAAAAACAGAAGCACCTTCTTACGGATTCAACTACCGTCTTGACATCACTTACAAAAATGACCGTCTTTTTCTGAATGATGAACGATATGACTATTATTACAACAGCAGCAGTCAGGTCGTTACACCTTCAGAAAATATTACGGTGTTTTTATTTACTGATCGTTCCATCTATCGTCCCGGGCAGACTGTTTTTTTCAAAGGAATTGCAGTAAGCAAAATGAACAATGAAACAAACAGTACCATCAAGACAGGCTATACTTCAAAAATCTATTTGCGCAATGCCAATTATCAAATCATTGATTCGATAGAAGTAACAACGAATGATTATGGCTCTTTCTCCGGTAAGTTTCAGTTGCCTCAATCCGGATTGAATGGAAATTTTTCACTTTACATGAAAGACGGAAAAGGGTCCACTAATTTTTCAATGGAAGAATACAAGCGGCCGAAATTTTATGTGGACTATGAAAAACTAAAAGGTAGTTACAAGGTCAATGATTCGATTCAGGTTTCCGGGATTGCAAAAGCTTATGCAGGCAATAATATTGATGGCGCCCAGGTTAAATATCGTGTAGTTCGCCAGCCAAGATTTATTTATTCATGGATGTTTTGGCGCTGGTGGCAGCCGCCGGCAAAAGAAATGGAAATCGCACATGGAGAAATTCAAACAGATAAAAATGGAAAGTTTGAGATCAGGTTTGCAGCCATTCCCGATCTGACCATTGATAAAAAATTTGATCC
>DASZPW010000274.1:0-6238 GCA_035550155.1 Chitinophagaceae bacterium
CCAATTATAATTAAAGCATTAAAAAAATATCCTCAGAATCTTCTGAAAATAACGCTACGGTCAGTTTATCTTATTAAAAATATGTCGTTTTATAATGTTGGATTCGGCGGGACGAATTCATCTGATGCAGTATATGTAACAAACAACGGCGAAACAAATGGATATACTGACGCCTATATAGAACAAACTTTTCACCATGAATTCTCAAGTATTCTTTTCCGGGATTATCCATCACTTATTGATACTATTACATGGAAAAAACAGAACGACCCTGGATTTGACTATAACGATCCTGAAAATGGCGTTGGAGCGATCAAGAATAATGAATCTTCTCAAGGCTTGAACACTGAACTTGCTAAAAAAGGAATGCTGACACAATATGCCATGTCAAGCTTGGAAAATGATATTAATACCGTCGCACAAAATTTATTCATGCCTGCGCCTGATTTTTGGGAAATAGCAGACAATTATCCAAAGGTGGGGATGAAAGTGAAACTGTTGATCGCTTTTTATGGAAAATTGAGTTCCCTTTTTACAGAACAATATTTCAGATCATTTAATAAGACTACCAATTAAATTATGGAGATACAAAATAAAAAAGTCGGCACCAAGGGAATGTTTTACATAGAACAAGATGGTGACATTGTAGCCAAAATGGTCTATAGCATGCCCGCTCCAGAAAAAATGATCGTTGAACATACAGAAGTGGACGATTCGCTAAGGGGAAAAAACGTAGGTATGCAGCTGTTTCATCACATGGTTGAATATGCACGGGCTAATAATATCAAAGTGATCCCCCTGTGTCCATTTACCAATGCCATGTTTAAGAAAAAACCGGAATACTCAGATGTTTTGGATAAAAATTAATCACCATGAAAAAATATTTACTACTTATCGTTGCTGTTTCCACTGTTCTGTTTTGTAATGCACAAAAACAGGATAACTATATTTTATTGAAACCCGAAAAAGTGTTTGATGGTGAACAAATGCAAACCGGTTGGGTAGTATTGGTGAAAAATAACAAGATCGAAGCGGCTGGTGCGATGAGTTTCAAACTTCCTGCCGGCACACAGGTCATCGAATTAAAAGGAATGACTTTATTACCCGGTTTAATAGAAGGCCACTCTCATTTATTTCTTCATCCCTATAATGAAACCAGTTGGGATGACCAGGTATTAAAAGAATCAAGAGCAGAACGAACAGCAAGAGCAGTTACTCATGCTGATTCCACATTGATGGCGGGCTTTACTACTGTAAGAGATCTCGGAACAGAAGGCTCCATGTATGATGACGTAGGCTTGAAAAGAGCAATAGAAAAAGGTGTGATCCCCGGACCGAGAATGATCTGCGCTACAAGAGCAATAGTAGCAAAAGGAACTTACGGGCCCAAATCTCCATCACCGGATGTCACGCTTCCGCAAGGTGCAGCCGAAGTTGGCAACGTTGATGAAATGGCGGATGAAGTAAGAACACAGATCAGCAAAGGTGCCGATGTGATAAAAGTATATGCCGACTATCGCTGGGGCATTAATGGAGAATCCATGCCGACATTCACTACAGAAGAAATTGCCGAAGCAGTACAAATTGCCGGCAGCAGCGGAAGATTTGTAACAGTTCACTCAGGAACAGCCGAAGGTATGAAACGGGCTATCATGGCGGGTGTTCATACTATTGAACATGGTGATTATGGCACTGAAGAAGTTTTTAAATTAATGAAAGAAAAAGGCGTTGCCCTCTGCCCTACGCTAGCTGCAGACGAAGCCATTATGCAATATCGTGGCTGGAGGAAAGGGATCGATCCCGAACCGGAGAACATTACCAATAAAAGAAAAAGTTTTCAATTAGCATTGCAAGCAGGCGTAACGATCTGCATGGGCGGCGATGTGGGTGTGTTTACACACGGAGACAATGCAAGGGAAATGGAATTAATGGCAGAATATGGAATGAAACCGATCGATGTGTTACGATCAGCTACTTCTATCAATGCAGATGTATTTGGTTATGGCGATAAGATCGGCAGAATAAAAAAAGGTTTATTTGCAGACATCATTGCCGTTGACGGTGATCCATCTGCAGATATAAAAAATATCAGGAAAGTGAATCTGGTAATGAAAAACGGAGTGATTTATAGAAATGAAATGAAATAATCTTTTTTGTCACTTAAGTGGTTCGATCTTTTGCGGAGCAATGTTTTTACTTGTATTGTTCCAGTTCTCCATTAACGCTTCTTGATGTAATGATGCCCATTCAATAACAAGTCCCAAAGCTCTTGAAGGAATATATCCCGAATAAATAGAAAGGTCAGTAATACAAATTAAAATTTCAAACTCGCCATACTTTGCATGAAAATGCGGAGGATTGTGATCATCCCAATACATTAAAATGATAATGCCATAAAAGCTGCTAATTTGAGGCATACTGTTTTTCCGAATGAAGAAAATCTTCCGGATCAATACCTTTTATAGTACAATAAGCATTGATTGTATCAATATCCAATTCGCCTGGCCATGTAATACAATTTAATTCGGGATGAACAAATACCTTTTTGAAATTATCATCTTCTTCCCAATAATTAAATACTCCTTTATGAGCAAGCCCTTGCAAATCCAAAACACCGGATACTCCATCGTCAAATGAAACGAAAACTTTGTATTTCTCCAGTGCATTTACTGATATGACTTTCGGGAATATCATACCCTAAAGTTACAAATTCAATCTGATACTTTATTTTCCATACACAATCTTCCACACCCTCCCCTTTGAATCATCGGAAATGTATAATGCACCGTCAGGGCCTTGTGCCAGTCCGCAGGGACGATACATGGCCTGGCCGGGACCATTAATACTTTCAGCTCCCATGAATCCATCTGCAAATACTTCGTAATTGCCGGAAGGTTTTCCATTTTTAAAAGGAACAAAAACCACTTTGTATCCTGCCTGCGGCATCGGGGCCCGGTTCCAGCTTCCATGAAATGCAATGAAAGCGCCATTTCGATATTTTTCAGGAAACATTTTCCCGGTATAAAACAATAAAGCATTCGGCGCCCAATGACCGGGAAATGCCATCAATGGTTGATCTTTATCAGCACATCTTCCTACAGTTTTTCCATTGCCACCATATTCAGGACCCAGCACTTTCTTTTTTTGAATCTCATCGTAGTAACAATAGGGCCAGCCAAAGTCGCTCCCTTTTTTTATTTCTAAAAATTCTTCCCCGGGTAATTCGGCACTTTGTTCAGTAGTATATAAATCAGGAAAAAGCTCTGACAACTGATCCCGACCATGTTGCATCGCATACAATTGATTCACGGAGGTATTCCAATCCAATCCAACAATATTGCGTGTGCCGGTGCAATAACGAACACCTTCAGCATAAGATTGATTCAGTTTATTTATTTTGAATTGCCAGATGCCTCCGGCTTTTTCCAATATCGGGCAGGGGTCTTGTCCCGGTGATCCTTTGGTTCTGTCAGTTACCTGGCAGGCGTTGGATGGTGCACCGATATTCACATAAATATTTCCTGCATTATCCAATGCAATGGATTTAGAATTGTGTTCGCCCTGGTCAACAAGACCAGTAATTATTTTTTCCGGATGATCCGGATCTGCCACTTCATTTTTCGCATTTAATTTATAACGGAATACTTCGCTGTTGGACGAAGCATAGAGATACCCATTCTTAATTGCAATGCCGGTGCCGCCGTAGTTTCCAAAACTTTTTACCACCTGGTATGTCCCATTGATCTCACGAAGCACATAGATACCTTTACCATCTTTCGGGCGGTTGAGTTTTATATAAATGTCGCCATTGCTGTTCACCACAATATGCCGGTTGGAACCCAACTGCTCCACTACAGTAATTGCTTTAAAACCGGTTGGCAATTTGAGTTGAAAATCGGCAGCAGATCGTGTATCGGTATTGAAACCGCACATCACGCTGCTTCCGGCGAATACAGCAAGCAGGATATTTGAACGAAGTGTTTTTATAGACATAATAAAAGATTTGTTTTGTAAATTTAGTTCATCCGTCCATGCAAAGATCACACTCCGGCTTTATGAAAAATATTTTTACACGAACGGAACAGATAAATGTAAATAGCTCTTAATTTAAACATTCAAAATTTTATAATATGCAAACTAAGCGAATTGCTACTGTCGCCATCATTGTTTTGTTGTTGATCAGCCAATTTTCAAAAGCGCAAACTGATGGTTCTTATAAATTACCCCCGAAAGACATCGCCGATATATTGCTGGCCAAGCCCACACCGAATGTGAGTATTGACGAAAAAGCTCAATGGATGCTTTTCCTTCAATACAACAGCTATCCATCCGTAGAAGAATTGGCAAGGCCTGAATTAAGAATTGCCGGAATGCGTATCAACCCCGCAAATTTTGCACCTAGCCGTCAGAATTTTATCAATGATCTGTATTTAAAAGATATCGCTTCGGGAAAAGAATTCAAGATCGTTGGTTTGCCATCACCATTGTTTGCCGGCAATGTAAGCTGGAGTCCCAATGAAAAAAAGATCGCTTTCACCCAAACAACGAACGATAAAGTTGATCTCTATGTAGTGGATGTGACTACTAAAAAAGCAATGAAAGTAAATAAAGAGCCGCTCAATGTTTTGGTAGCCGGAAGTTATCAATGGTATGACGACAATACTTTATTATATCGTGTGATTGTAAAACCTTCAAGTGCTGCTCCGCCAAAACCATTGATGCCAAAAGGTGTGACTGTACAGGAAAATATTGGCAAAGCCATTCCAAGACCCACATTCGAAGACCTGATCAAAAGTCCATACGATGAAGAGTCGTTTGAATTTTATGCTACTTCGCAATTGGTAAAAAATGTAAATGGCGCTGAAACAAAAATTGGTTTGCCCGACATCTATAGCAACATCAATATTTCTCCCGATAAAAAATATATGATCATCCGCAAGTTGAAAAAACCATTTTCTTATGCAGTGCCGGCACAGGGTTTTGCATCCACTGTGGCCATCACTGATATGACGGGAAGAATTATAAAACAATTGGCCGACCTTCCTTCATCTGAAACAGCGCCCAGTGGAAACGATAATGTGCAATTTGTTCCCCGTGATTTTGACTGGAGAGACGATGAACCGGCAACAGTCACCTGGTGCATGCCGTTGGATAGCGGACTCATTAAAAAAAATGTGGATTATCATGACGCAGTGTATGAATTGAAAGCGCCATTCACCGGCGAACCTTTCGAACTTTTCAAGACTAAAATGCGCTTTTTCAATATTATCTGGGGAAATGCTTCCGTAGCATTAGTGAACGAAGGCATGAGAGGCAAACAAACCACTCAATTAGATCGCTTCAATTCCTCAACAGGCACTTTAGATATTTTAATCACACGAAATACTACGGATGCCTATTCCAACCCGGGATTCCCCGTTACAGAAAAAAATCAATGGAACCGAGATGTGATCAAAGTGATCGATAATGGGAATAAGATTTTAATGAATAACAGTATCGGCGCTTCTTCTAAAGGTGATCTTCCTTTTCTTGCCACTTTTGATCTGAATGATAAGAAATTGAATATTGAATGGCGCAGCGATGAAGACCATTTTGAAAATGTGATCCGTGTAGTGGATATTGATAAAGGTCTTTTGATCACAAGAAGAGAAAGTGAAAAAGAAATGCCGAATTATTATTTGCGGGACCTGAAGAATAAGGATATGAAGCAACTCACCAGTTTTGCTAATCCCTATCCACAATTAGATGGAGTGTCCAAAGAAAAGATCCATTACAAAAGAGCGGATGGCGTGGATCTCACGGGTGATCTGTATTTACCGAAGGGATTTGATCCAAAAAAAGATAAACCATTGCCCGTTTTCATTTGGGCCTACCCGGCTGAATATAATTCTGCTGCTGATGCAGCGCAGGTTCGTGGCAGTGAACATCATTTTACTTTGATCAATTGGGCTTCACCGATCTTTTATGTCACACAAGGATATGCCGTACTCAATAATGCTGAAATGCCGATCGTATCATTGGATAAAACTAAAAAACCCAATGATGATTTCATAAACCAGTTAACGATGAATGCAGAAGCAGCCATCAACAAATTGGTGGAAATGGGAGTTGGTGACAGAGATCGTGTAGCTGTGGGAGGTCATAGCTATGGTGCGTTCATGACGGCAAATTTGCTGGCACATACTAAACTGTTCAAAGCGGGTATTGCAAGAAGCGGCGCCTATAACCGTTCATTAAC
>DASZPW010000275.1:0-1988 GCA_035550155.1 Chitinophagaceae bacterium
AATTCATTCGGAAAATTCATGATTCCTTAATACAGGATAATGGTATCACCTGGGCCATTACCATGAAGCCGGATCATCGACTCATTGGAACCATCGGTTTCTGGCGGATCGAAAAAGAAAATTACAGGGCTGAGATCGGCTATATCTTACAGGAAAAATCGCAGGGAAAAGGGATCATGCATGAAGCCTTGAAAGCAATACTTGATTATGGTTTTCAGGAAATGAGGTTACATTCCGTAGAAGCCAATGTCAATCCTTCCAATCTGGCATCGATCCGCTTACTTGAAAAAAATCATTTTATCAGGGAAGCTTATTTCAGGGAAAATTATTTTTATAATGGCAGATACATTGATTCGGCTATTTATTCATTGATTAATCCACATCAATAAACTAAGATCCATATTCAGGATTTTTTTTCAAAAAATATGCTTATAAAGATTTTATTATTCCGGTTCAAATCCTGTAAATTTATGCCTCACGAAACAAAACCAATACCATGCACAGAGTAATCGTTGCCGTTGATTTTTCAGAAATATCTATGAATGCTGCAAGATTTGCAGCAGATATGTTGGCCGGTCAGAAAGATACCGTCGCAATCTTGTATCATAATTACCAACATGAACATGACTGTGATAATTGTGTCAGTTATCTGGAAAGTCTGAAAAAAGAATTTTTGGATAAAGGAGTTGCAGCAGTCGAGTACGAAAATGAAATGGGAGGTCACCTTGTCGATAACCTGGAACGGCTGGCTCAAACCCGCCGGGCCACATCAGTGGTAATGGGAATCAAAGGACATTCTGCTCTGAAGGAAGCGCTGATGGGAGATGATACTCTTGAAATGGTAGAACGCAGTTTTTGTCCGGTATTAATAGTACCACCCGATGCCAAATTCAATGGAATTAAAAATGTGGCTTTCGCCTCTGAATTTATCGATGTGGAAATGACAACTCCCACACCTTTCATTAAATCTGTGCTGGATATGTTCAATCCGTTCCTGCATATAGTGAATGTGAACAGCGAGCATTATGTGGCATTGACTGAATCGTTCCGGGAAGAGCGGGCAAAAATGGATGAAATGTTCAAAGACTACAAACATGAGTTTTATTTTATAGGGATGTTTGACTTCTATGATGCTATCAACAATTTCATCCGGGATTATAAGATCGATATGCTGATCACTATACCAAGGCACCACAAGACCATGAGAAATTTATTCAAAAGAACTCATACTCAAAAACTGGCTTATCATACTACCATTCCCCTTTTGGCAGTACATCAATAAACATCAGTATACATATTTCATTGGCAAGATCTTTCTTTGTAGATTTGCGTCCCTTTTAATCAATTGGTGAAACGAAAATCATTCTAGATGAACACAGTCATTGTACCTGTCGATTTTTCCGAAACTTCATTGAATGCAGCCCGATATGCCGGACAGTTATTAGCCGGTCATTATGGTGTCAACCTGATCCTTTATCATGTGTACGAAAAACCAGCTCATGCTGCCGGTTCAAAAGAATACCTGGAAAACCTGAAAGAGGAATTACAAAAAAAAGGAATTAAAATTACAACGCTGGCGGAGCAGGGTGATGATTTCATTGAAGAAATGGAAAAATTGGCTCGTCACCAGCAAGCCGATCTTATAATAATGGGAATTACCGGCCGCTCACCCTTGAGCCAGGCTTTTATCGGAAGTAATACTTTTAAAATAATTGAAAAACGAATCTGTCCGGTTATGATCATTCCCCCGGGATCGGAATACAGGGAAGTGAAAAATGTGCTGTTGACATCCGATTTTAAAAATGTAGTAGCAACTACTCCATCAGGGCCCATTAAAAAAGTGCTGAAAACTTTTCAGCCTAATCTGCATGTGATCAATGTGGATAGCAATCACTATGTGGCATTAACACAAGAATACCAGGATGAAAAAGCAAAACTTGCGGATATGCTGGCTGAATTCAATCCTGAATTTTATTTCCTGGGTTGGT
>DASZPW010000276.1:0-4561 GCA_035550155.1 Chitinophagaceae bacterium
TTGACATAAAGGCCTCCCTAAACCCCTCCGAAGGAGGGGCTTTGAAATTTTATTATTTTGATCTATTCAATTTCATATTCTGGTAACAAGTTTTAGAACCCTTCATAAGTCCCTTTAGGGATTTAGGGTTTCATTCCAAAAAATTCTGCGATCGGTCCCAGCGCTAATGCCGGGAAAAAACTCAATGCAGCTACAATGAATATCACAGCAAATACCATAATGCCGAATGTGCTGGTGTTTGTTTTCAATGTTCCGGCACTTGCCGGTACATATTTTTTCTTAGCCAGGATTCCTGCAATAGCCACTGGCCCGATGATGGGTAAAAATCTTCCAATGAGCATTACAATACCGCAGGTGATATTCCAGAATGGAACACCGTCCCCTAATCCTTCAAAACCACTTCCGTTATTGGCAGAAGAAGATGTGTATTCATATAGCATTTCACTGAATCCATGATTACCTGGATTGTTCAACCACCCTGCATATGCTGTGGGATGATGAGCATACAAATAAGAGGACAAAGCCGTAAAGGCAAGAATCAGGAACGGATGAAGTAACGCTACAATAGAAGCGATCTTCATTTCTTTTGCTTCAACCTTTTTACCCAACAATTCCGGTGTTCGTCCCACCATTAACCCGCTTATGAAAACAGCAATGATGATGAAGATGTAAAAGTTAAGATATCCTACTCCCACGCCTCCATAAAATGAATTGATCATCATTCCCAATAAACAACTCATGCCGCTCAATGGAGTTAAACTATCATGCAGGGAATTCACTGAACCATTCGAAGTAACCGTCGTAGTAACTGCCCAATATGCAGAAGCTGCCGGGCCAAATCGAACTTCTTTTCCTTCCATACTTCCCAACGGCTGACTGATTCCCATTTTTGCAATCTCATAGTTGCCATGCATTTCATTGTACACTGCATTAAAGAGCAACAATAAAAATCCCAACGTCATCACTCCAAATACCATCCAGGCAAATCGTCTTCTTTTCAGAATATATCCTAATGCAAATACAAGAGCTATCGGAATTAAGATGATGCTTATATCTTCAACTATGTTTGTTAGATAATTGGGGTTTTCCAATGGCACAGCGGAGTTAGCGCCAAAGTAACCACCGCCATTGGTTCCTAATTGTTTTATAGCTACCATGCCGGCTACAGGTCCGCGGCTTACATGTACCGTATCACCCTGCATGGAAATAAACTGATCCTTTCCATGAAAAGTCATTGGCGAACCATTGAATAAAAGAATCACTGCCACAACAATGGCTAATGGCAATAATATTCTTGTGCATGACTTAATAAGAAGGTTATAAAAATTACCCAGTTTCTCCGTTGTTCTTTCTTTCATGGCGATAAATACTACTGCACAGGCAGCGATACCTGTACCTGCACTTACAAATTGCCAAAGCTGCAACGTAAGCTGGCCCAGGTAAGAAACTCCTGTCTCACCTGAATAATGTTGAAGGTTGGTGTTGGATACAAAACTCACAGCTGTATTAAAAGCGAGATCTGCACTCATAGATGGATTACCATCCGGATTAAGTGGCAGCCAACTCATGTTCATTAGTACCAACATGGAATAGAGAAACCAGACCAAATTGATGGTAAGCAAAGCCACCATGTGCTGCTTCCAGTTCATTTCTTTTTCCGGTTTGATGCCGCCGACTTTGAAAAACATTTTATCTACCGGGTTCAATACCGGATCAAGCCAGGTTTTCTCGCCTGAAAAAATCTTCCCTATATACCGGCCCAACGGAATAGCCAATGCTACGGTAAGCCCGTACATGAGAATGATTCCAAGAATTTCTGTAGTCATAATAATAAGTTGTGAGTGGCAAGTACAGAGCAGCGATCTTATTTGCTACTCGCTTTTTGCCGCTTGCTTTTATTAAAATTTCTCTGGTTTTATCAACACATAACAGAGATAGATAAAAACCAAAATGGATATAATGAATAATGCTATCATCGTTTATATTTTTTCAAACCAATCAATGAATTTGAAGAATAGTATGAAACCGACTATTCCCGCCAGGTAAAGAATTACTGTAAGCATATCTTTATTTTAAATTATCTGAATAACATTTTGAGCTTCGTAATAACCAGGTAAACCAGGGCTGCCGCTATTAACCAAGCCAGCACAATTATGACAGCTTTCTTAATATTATTTTTTTTCATTTTACTTTCCGTGACTAATAATCAACGCCACGATCATAATCACTACATAAAGTACCGGAATGATAATGTGCAGCTTTAATTTCCTGCCCAATCCTTTCAAAGGGTTTCGGGTGTCGTCCATAACTTTTTTCTTTTTTATTATGGAAACCTCATACCATTTTCAGAATTAATAAGTCAGGTCCCCTGGAACGCAGTACAGAAGGCTAATCTAAAGGAAGATGCAAAATCCGGCAATGACAGCCATCACAAAAAAAGCTGACCAAAATGAAAAAGTGATTTTCAAAATGAAAGGGTGATTAACTCTGGAGATGATATTCTTCCATTTTGCGGTAAAGTGTGGTTAAACCGATGCCCAGTAACTCGGCAGTTTTAGTTTTATTGCCTTTAGTATGATGAAGTACTTTCTGTATATGTTGTTTTTCTATTGTGGAAAGATGGAATGCAGATGAAATATCGCCGGAACCGGTTTCTATATGCTGCAATTCAAATGGCAATGAAGATATGGTGAGTTGATCGCTGTCTTCAAGTATAACAGCCCGCTCGATCGCATTTTTCAATTCCCTGATATTCCCTTTCCACTCATAGGACTGCAGGTGTTCTATTGCTTTAGATTGAATGGAGGAAATCCGCTTATTAGTTTTATCGGCAAACAGTGTTAAAAAATGCCTGGCTAATTCAGGTATATCTTTTTTTCTTTCCCGTAATGGCGGCAATGAAATTGTAAATACATTCAGGCGATAAAAGAGATCTTCCCTGAACTTACCACTTTCTAAATCTTGTTGCAGGTCCCTGTTGGTGGCAGCAATAATGCGAACGTCTACTCTTGATGGTTTGGAATCGCCTACCTTGATAAATTCATTCGTTTCCAATACCCGTAGCAACTTGGCCTGGAGATCCGCTGGCATTTCTCCGATCTCATCCAAAAACAAAGTGCCTCGATCCGCTTCTTCTATCAATCCTTTTTTATCTTTTGTCGCCCCGGTAAAAGCGCCGGCCTTATGCCCGAAGATCTCACTTTCCAAAAGTTCTTTTGAAAAAGAACTGCAGTTCACTGCTAAAAACGGTTGACCGCTTCTCTTGCTTCCCGCATGAATCGCCTGCGCAAAGACTTCCTTTCCGGTTCCTGTTTCACCCAGTAATAAAACTGTAGTATCGGTGGCTGCTACTTTTTTTGCTAATTGGATAGCTTCTTTGATCTCCGCTGATGTACCAAGAATATTGTCAAATGAATATTGCCTGCCTACCTGTTTCTGCAATTGCTGCACCTTTTTTTGCAACAGGACTTTTTCAATGGCACGATACAGCAGCGGAATGATCTTTTCATTATCATCACCTTTCACGATATAATCAAATGCTCCGTTTTTGATAGCCTGTATCCCATCCCGGATGTTGCCATAAGCGGTGAGAAGAATGACCTCGATCCCGGGATATTTTGTTTTTATTTTAGAAACAAAATCCACACCATTGCCATCTGGCAATTTCACGTCGCACAATAAAACTTCGGGCAGTTCTTTCTCAATTAATTTTTCTGCTTGTTTCAGATTACCTGCTTCCGAAACCGAAAATCCTTCCAGGCTGATGATGCGTTTCATCAGGCTACGAAGTTTTTCTTCATCATCGATCACTAAAATTTTTGCTGATGCCATAACTAGGAATTCCCTTCAAAACTACTTAAACGCAACAACTATTCTATAAGTCGCCGACAAATCCATCTTATAGAAGGATAAAGCAATCACCAACACTTATTTAATAACCTGCAATACTTTCTATAAACTGAAACCTGTACCGAAGCGAAATCAAAGCTTAGGCTGACAAAAGTCATATCCATCCGATCTTCCGTTACCTACATTTGGCTATCATTTACTTTTTATGGACCGATGGAAAAACATCATCCGAAAACCATCATAGCCAATTTACCGATTACGTCCCGGTATTATTAACTCGCTTTCATTTATTCGTTATTCACCATGAACACCATCATTGAGCCATTTAAAATAAAATCTGTTGAGCCCATTTTCTTTACAACTAAAGAAGAAAGGATATCTATTTTGCAGAAAGCTTTTTACAATCCTTTCCTTATTCATGCTAAAGATGTATTGATCGACCTGCTCACCGACAGCGGCACCAGCGCTATGAGCAGCCATCAATGGGCCGGTATCATGGAAGGTGATGAATCATATGCGGGAAGCGAAAGTTTTTTTCATTTTGAAAAAATTGTAAAAGATATTACCGGCATGCCCATTATTATTCCCACTCACCAGGGAAGGGCAGCAGAAAGAATTTTATTCAGCATCATCGGCGGTAAAGGAAAATTCATCGTCAGCAATACTTTATTTGATACCACAAGAGCCAATATAGAATTCTCCGGGGCGGAAG
>DASZPW010000277.1:0-1863 GCA_035550155.1 Chitinophagaceae bacterium
CAACCATCACTGCCGGTAAATCTTCCTTGCAAACTATCAGCGGAAAGAAAATCAACAATAGCTCTCAATGAATCGGGATGAAATACAGAATCCTGAAAAGAAGATTGAGCATTCAGGTCACTGAATAAAAAATATAAACAGAAATGAACAAAAAATATTCTTTTATTCATTAAATAATCCCTTTGACTTGTTCGATTACTTGCTTCAGATTACTTACATCGGAACCACCGGCAGTAGCAAAATTCTTTTGCCCGCCGCCGCCGCCTTTGATAACAGGAGCAATTTGTTCTTTGATGATCTTTCCCGCATCTAATTTTTTTGCAGCTACTATATTATCAGCAATGCTTACAACCACATGAGGCTTGCCGTCAATATTGGCGCATAAAACAACCACTGCATTTTTGATATGATTCTTCAGATCGAAGCACAATTTTTTCAATGACTCCGGCGATGATACTTCAACAATATCGCCGATAAAATTCACCTCGTTGATCAATTCATCTTTTTGGATCAGTTCATTTCGTATTGCAACAAGCTGGCGGGCTTCAAGGTTTTCAATATGTTTCTTTAATCTCGAATTCTCTTCTGAAAGATTTTCTACAGACTTCAGAATATCCTTCGGATTTTTTAGTGAATCACGAACTGTATGAATCAGATCGAATTGTTCATTCACATACTCTTCAGCTTTTTTACCGCTCACTGCTTCAATCCTTCTTACCCCTGCAGCAACAGCCGTTTCATGTTTGATCTTGAACAATCCCAATTCACCCGTAGCCCCAACATGAGTGCCACCGCATAGTTCAATGGAATACGAGGGATCCATGATCACCACACGAACAACATCACCATATTTTTCTCCGAACAATGCCATCGCTCCGATCTTCATGGCTTCTTCTTTCGGCATCTCATTGATCACAACAGGAATATTTTCCCGGATCTTTTCATTCACTAACATCTCCACTTTTGAAATTTCTTCATCGGCCATTTTTGCAAAATGAGAAAAATCAAACCGCAAATGTTCTTCATTTACCAGCGAACCTTTTTGCGCCACATGTGTTCCCAATACTTTTCGTAATGCAGCATGCAATAGATGCGTAGCCGAATGATGCAGCATGATATTTTTTCTTCTTGGTGCATCCACTTTTGCCATTACGGTTCCCGATACATCAGCAGGCAGGGCATCTGCATAATGAACGATGAGATCATTTTCCTTTTTTGTATCTGTGATTTTTAAACTCTTATCGTTAATTATTAATTCACCCGTATCACCAACCTGTCCGCCACTCTCTGCATAGAAAGGTGTAGCTTCCAATACCAATTGGAAAGATTCTTTTCCTTTCGCTTTTATTTTCCGGTGTTTGATTATTCTTGTTTCAATTTCCAATACATCATAGCCTACAAATTCATTCAAGGCAAAATCATCCAGCACCGTCCAGTCTCCGGCATCAATAGAAGTAGCGGCACGGCTGCGGGATTTTTGTTTTTGCATTTCCACTTCGAAGCCTTTTTCATCAACAGTTAACCCTTTTTCAGCAGCTACTAATTTGGTAAGGTCAATAGGGAAACCATAAGTATCATAAAGTTTGAAAGCTTCTGCACCCGAAATGTTTGAAGAAGCTTCGTTCAGCATGGCCAATCCTTTTTCAACAGTTTTCAAGAATGCTTCTTCTTCTTCATGGATCACTTTGCTTACAAAATCTTTTTGCTTACTTAATTCAGGAAAGACAGTTTCAAACTGTTTGGCCAAACCATCCAGCAGTTGATGCAGTAATGGTTTTTTATAATCTAAGTAAGAATAATAATACCTAACAGCACGACGAAGGATTCTCCTGATCTCATATCCGGCGCCGGTATTGGATGGTA
>DASZPW010000278.1:0-10728 GCA_035550155.1 Chitinophagaceae bacterium
TAATTTATCTTCCTTTCCCATAAACTAAAACAAGCACTAACGATGATGGAAGTTCATCACCATGCACACCACGAAGAGAACCCGCCTGCCGGACGGGCAGGGAAAAAATGGAAAGCTTATTTCTGGGAATTTTTAATGCTGTTCCTTGCCGTGTTTTGTGGTTTTTTAGCTGAAAACCTCAGGGAAACTCTTGTGAACAAAGAAAAAGCACATCACTATATTCAAAATATGGTGGCCGATCTGAAAGCAGATACTGCCGATGTGAATTTTGCTATTTACTATAACCAGTTATGGAGCGATCACCTGGACAGTGCGTTGCAAGTGCCAATTGATCGCCTGAAGGATATAAATACTCAAGACACTTTCTATTATCATTTCCTGCCTTACTATAGCTGGCTTCAACCCTTTGTCCAAAATGATAATACGATCACACAATTGAAAACCGGGGGATTTAATTTTATCAGGAATGAGCAGGTAGTTGATTCCATAAACCTCGTTTATAATTTTTATCGGAACGCAAGTTTTAATAATGAATATAATTATACCTGTTATTGGGACGTTGTACGCAAGGCACAACAACTCATGGATATGCCGATGCCTCAAACGTCTATCGATAAAAACATTCCAGAGCATGTTCTTCACGACAAGGAAGTTTTTATTAAATATGATATGCCGGCGATACACCAGCTTTACAGTATGATAAGAAATGCAAAAGGAAGCTTAGCAGTTACCATAATTTATGAAAAGCAATACAGGGAAAAAGCTGAAAGATTGCTCATCTATCTTCAAAAAAAATATCACCTGGAATGAAAAACTTTTGTCTTATCGCATTAATAGGCCGTAATCATTTATCTCAAAAATATAAATTGAGCTAACTTTCAATACCTGATGTTTTATATGACCGTACAAAAACAAATCAAAGAGTATATCGCTGGCCAGCCTGAACCCAAACGAAGTGATATGCAAGCCTTGCATCAGCTCATACTTCAAGTATCGCCTAAATGTAAATTATGGTTCTTAGATGGTAAAGACGACAAAGGAAAAATTGTTTCTAATCCTAATATTGGTTATGGATCTTACAGCATAAAATATGCTGACGGAAAAACAAGAGAATTTTATCAGGTCGGTCTCAGCGCAAACACATCAGGCATCTCAGTCTATATCATGGGTCTTGAAGACAAAACCTACTTAGTAAAAACCTATAGTAAAAAACTCGGTAAGGCAAGTGTAACCGGTTATTGCATTAAATTCAAAACTATGAAAGATATAAACACCGATATTTTGGAAACAGCAATTCGATTTGGATTCCATGCATCGCATTGAACAAACAGCTTTAAAACAAAAAAAAACCTCGCTCCATAAAATAATACAAGCCGACAATCATGGAAGTACATCATCCCCACCACCCCACTCATAAAAAGAAATGGCCTGAATACCTGCTGGAATTCCTGATGTTGTTCCTTGCAGTATTTCTCGGTTTTGTAGCTGAAAATATCAGGGAGCACCGCTTAGAAATAAAAATGGAGCAGGAGTATATGTCTTCTCTTACACGGGAAATAAAAAAAGATATTGCTCAAATAGACAGCATCCAACCGGAAAATATTTCATTACAGCGGTCATGCGACAGTTTACTCATCATATTGCCACGCAAAGAGATCATCTCAAATTCTTATCCCGCTTATTCTTTATGGAGCTCCGTGCAACACGGTTTTTCAGATTTTGTTCCCAACGACGGAACGATCGAGCAATTAAGAAGCGGTAGCGGATTGCGTTTAATAAAAAAGAAAGATGTAGTGGATAAGTTAATGGAGTATTATAAAGATATTGAGCTGATTCGAACACACCAGTCGGTCATGAATTCCTATATGCTTCAACCGGTAAATAGACCTGATCTTTTTGATATCCCACGCCTCGAAAATTCGAAGGGGAATGACCGTATCCCTTTGCTTAGCAATGATGAAACGCATATTAGCCGTGCCTATTCATACATCCAGATATGGAGAGGATTGTTACGTGTTTTAAACAGCGCCTATTTTGAAACAGCAAAGGCAAAAGGTACGGATCTGCTGAATACGATCAATTCTGAATATCATTTACAAAATGATTAAAAGATCAATCATTATTTTTAATAACGCTCTACTGCAATCCATATGCGGCGGACAAGCAGAAATGTTATAACTTTCGCAAAACAACTGCAATGAAAAACGAACGGGTCTATAAATTGGTATTCGCCAGTGTCTATCCGCATTATCTTAAAAAAACGGAGACAAAGGGACACACGAAAGCCGAGCTGGACACCATCATCTGCTGGCTCACCGGGTACACTCAAAAGCAATTGCAAAAACAAATCGACAAAAAAGTCGATCTCGAAACATTTTTTGCAGAAGCAAAGCTGAATCCCAATGCTTCAAAGATCACCGGCGTCATTTGCGGCTATCGTGTAGAAGAGATCGAAGACCCGCTCATGCAAAAGATCCGTTACATGGATAAGTTAATTGATGAATTAGCGAAGGGAAAGGCAATGGATAAGATATTAAGGAAGTAAGTATAACCCGAATACAGATTGCAGGTTATTGATACAGTTAACGTAAAAATTTTCACTAATTACATTTAACCGGCCCACCGGCTGATAAGAATCTAAAAAAATGAAAAAGACATCATTAATAATTTTAGTTATTGCTGCATCGTTCCTTTCAGGCTTCGCAGTTAAAACTGTAATAACAAAGCAAACCCAAAAACCAACAAACATGAAAAAAGTAACTGGCATCGGTGGCATTTTTTTCAAATGCAAAGATCCCAACAAAATGAAAGAGTGGTATAAAACACATTTAGGAATTGATGCAGGCCAATATGGTGCATCTTTTGAGTGGTTTGAAGATGCAGAAGGCAAAAAGAAAGGGCTTACACAATGGAATCTCAATTCAGAAACTGCAAAACTATATGAACCTTCAACAAAGGATTTTATGATCAATTACAGAGTTGAAAACCTGGAAGCCCTTGCTGAAGAATTGAAGAAGGAAGGAGTAACGATCCTGGACACTATAGCAACATACGATTACGGTAAGTTTCTTCATATTCTTGATACAGAAGGGAACAAGATACAACTTTGGGAACCGAAAGATTGAATTTGAAAAAAGTTTCCCTCATCAAAAAAATAAAGGAGACTCCAATTAAGTCTCCTTTATTTTTTTAAATATTCCTACGATATTAATATTTCGCCGGTGTGCCTGGTTTGGCGATCGAATTTTTAATAAACTCTCTCAACTGATCAGTAGCTGTTGCCAGATCTTCTTTACGCAGGTACATCATGTGTCCGCTGCGAAAACCTTTCCAGGTCATCCGGTCTTTTAATTTTCCACTGGGATCCATTTGCCACATGCTGTATTTGGCATTGAAATAATCACAGGCGCCATCAAAATACCCGGATTGAACCATCAGATGCAGATACGGATTTTCTGCCATCGCCTGTCGAAGATTCTCTCCTGTCTGGTCATTTTTATCATCCCAGGGAAATACTGGCCCGAACATATTGTACTTAAGATCTGTTTTGTACCCCAATTCTTCTCGCAGGTAAATATTGATTGCCGGTGTAAAAGCATGAAGCCAGGAAGAAAGTTCTGCATTGTAATCAGGGCTTTCACCCGCATCCTGCCGGTCAATTCCTTTGTACCGTGAATCCAATCGTCCAACAGTAAATCCCTGGTCCCGCAACAATTCTTTCCAGAAAAAATCAGTCGGGATATCTAAATTATGCTGCAGTATAGCTGTTTCAGATAATCCTGAATAACGAGCCATCTTTGATGCTATCTGTTTTTTCTGATCAACAGTCAATATCCCTCCTTTCGTGATAGCAGGTATCAATTCATTCACAGTAAAGTCTTCTACTTCCGGAAGCACAGCGGTCAGATCTTTTTGCTGCAGATCAGCAGGCAATTTTTTGTGATACCATGCAGTAGCGGAATAATAAGGTAATAATAACGCTTCCCCTACCGGGCCATCTCTTTTTATCCCTAAGTCAGTTGGTGAAACAAGGATCACACCATTCAGATACATCCATTCTGATTGCTGCAATGCTAAGGCAAGGCCTGAAACTCTTGTGGTGCCGTAACTTTCTCCAATCAAATATTTTGGCGAAGCCCAACGATTTTTTCTTGTAACGAATGTATTGATCCAATCGGCAAGATATTTTATGTCTTCATTCACTCCGAAAAATTGGTTAGTAGGAACACTTTTACTCACAGTTCTTGAAAAACCGGTGTTTACCGGATCCACATAAACAATATCAGCAACATCTAAAATAGAGTTGGGATTATCCCGCAATCCATATGGCTGTACAGGATAACCTTCATCATCAATATTTAAAATGCGGGGGCCGGTGTATCCGATTTCCATCCAAACAGAAGGTGTGCCGGGACCGCCATTAAATGAAATGACCAATGGTCTTGTGGTTCTGTCTTTCACATCACTTCTTTCATAATACGTATAAAAAATACCGGCAATCGGTTTGCCATCATCATCCCAAACCGGGATAGTGCCGAATGTAGCAGTATAGGGAACCACCTGGCCTTTGATAGTGATCTGGTTTTTGATGGTCGTAGATGAATCGGTCTTTACCATCTTATTAATAACCTCTGGTTTGCCTTCGTTGGTAGCGGTGGGTTGTCTTTGTTGAGCAAACGCCAACATACTGAAAAAAGAAAATGCAGACAGAAAAAATATTTTTCTCATACAATAAATTTGAAAAATTAAAAATTGAATGTAGGAAAAATATAATTATTGGTAAAATGACGCTGCTGAATGATTCAGGAAAAATGATTTTTCAATCGGTGTTTCGTGTTATTTTAGCGATACAAATACACATCCTTTTTCTATAGTTCTACACCGCAACAAGCGGAAATGAATTAATTTTAATTAAACATGTTACTAAATGAACAGTATGAATCCAAAAGTTGATTGGTTTTTTGAGAAAGAAACAAAATGGCAAAAAGAATATGAGAAAATGAGAACGATCGTTCTTAACTGCGGACTTACAGAACAATTAAAATGGGGCTGTCCCTGTTACACTTTTGAAAATAGAAACATAGTCCTCATACATGGATTCAAAGAATACTGCGCATACCTGTTTTTCAAAGGCGCTTTACTAAATGACAGTAATGGAATTCTTATTCAACAAACAGAAAATGTACAGGCAGCCCGGCAGATTCGATTCACAAACGTTAAAGAAATAGTGAAGCAGGAAAAAATTCTGAAAGCATATATTTATGAAGCTATCGAAGTGGAAAGAGCCGGCTTAAAAGTAAAATTGAAAAAGACCACTGAGTTCAAAATGCCCGCAGAGTTTAAAACCCGGCTGGATAAAAGCAAAACGTTGAAAAAAGCTTTTGAGGAATTGACTCCCGGTCGGCAAAGAGCTTACCTTCTATATTTTTCGCAAGCAAAACAAACCAAAACCTGTGAAGCAAGAATTGAAAAATATACGAAGCACATTCTTAATGGAAAAGGATTGAACGATTGATACTTTGAATCGGGCACCGTCTCCACATTGAGTAATATTCCAGGAAATATATTTCTTCGATGTCTCTTCACATAAGCAAGTGGAAATTCCTTATCTTTCGTTGAACAGTTCAAATTTTTTTATAAAAACAAAGAAAAATTTCATCCTTTGAATAAAGAAGTTAGAAACTATAATAATGCTCAATCAGCTGGAGATAAAAAGATCTGCACTCTGCTTGCAAAGGCGATCGATAGCAATCTATTGGAAGCAGAAAATAAGATCTGGCATGCACACCCGGTTTGGTTTTTGGATGGAAATCCAATTGTTGGATACCACAAACTGAAAGATTGTATCCGGTTATTGTTCTGGAGCGGCCAGTCTTTTGATGAAGAAGGTTTGCAAAAAGAAGGTAGTTTCAAAGCAGCAGAAGCCCGATACACTACTGCAGAAGATATAAATCTGAAAGATCTGAAACGCTGGTTGAAAAAATCAAAAGAGATCCAATGGGATTATAAGAATATTGTAAAGCGAAAAGGCAAATTGAAAAGATTGAAATAAATCAATAACAAACCGATGTCACTTAACAACCCGCTTGCCAGGCTGGAGGCTTTTTGCGATGGAGTATTTGCCATCGCCATCACCCTGCTGATCATTGATATCAAAATTCCGTCAACAGAAAAGATCAATACCAATGCTGATTTCTGGAACGCTTTAAAACATATTGCTCCTTCCATCTTTGCATTTTTGTTAAGCTTTATCATCATTTTTATAACATGGGTTAATCATCATAATGCATTTAAGCTGGCTGATAAATTGAATTCTGCCTTTATATATGCCAATGGTTTTCTGTTGTTGACCGTTGTCGTGATGCCTTTTCCCACATCCCTGGTAGGTGAACACTTGCTGACTGATCATGCAGCACCTGCGGTGATCCTTTACAACACTACAATGGCACTGCAAGCGATCGGTTGGGTTTTAATGACCCGGACAGCATTGAAAGGCAATTTGGGTAAAAATGAAAAGTCGGTTTCGCAAATTCGCAAGAACGGTGTATTCGCAAATTTTGCATTTTCACTTTATACTCTTTTAGCTATCCTTGCTATTTGGTTTCCTTTTGCTTCCGCCATCGTGACCACTTTAACGTGGATATTCTGGTTGATATGGGGCATCAGTTTCAAACATGAGTAATATAAAGATCCATTCCAAATTCCCGGGTAAGGTATCTTTTCCTTTCCTGTAATAAGCAGGATCAGCTATAATAAATCACTTACATTCACAATATGCAAGCGCTTACATTCGGCGGAAAAGAGATCATCGAATTCAGTACCGTCAGCGATCCTCAATTGCTGCAGTCCACTGATGCTATAGTGAAAATAACAATGGCCGGGATCTGCGGTTCTGATCTGCATGTCTATCATGGCAGGGAAACGGGGTTGGATTTTGGAACCGTAATGGGACATGAATTTACCGGCATTGTGGAAGAAACCGGCAGTGATGTAAAAAAATATAAAAAGGGATCGAGAGTGTTGAGTCCCTTCACCACTTCTTGCGGTGAGTGTTATTATTGTCGCATCGGGCTCACCTGCCGCTGTGAAAAAGGAAATTTGTTTGGTTGGGTGCAACACAGTCATGGTTTGCATGGCGCTCAAGCAATGTATATCCGTGTGCCGATGGCAGATAGTACATTAATTCCGCTCAGCAATGATCTTAATGAACAAAAAGGTTTGTTATTAGGTGATGTGTTTTCTACTGGCTATTTCTGTGCTGATAATGCCAATATCAATCCCGGATCGGTGCACGTAGTGATCGGTTGTGGTCCCGTTGGCTTAATGACCATCATTGCAGCAAAACATCTCGGCGCTGAGACCTTATTTGCTATTGATGTTATTCCTGAACGATTGAATTTGGCAGAAAAATTTGGCGCTACTCCGTTAAACGCATCCATTGTAGATGTAAAAGAAAAAATTCTTCATGCTACCAACGGTCGTGGCGCTGATTCGGTAATGGAAGTGGTGGGCAGTGATAAAACATTAAAACTTGCTATTGATCTGCTTCGTCCCGGCGGCACTATTTCGTCTGTCGGTGTGCATACCGCTCCGCATTTTTCTTTTTCTCCCGCCGAAGCGTATGATAAAAATATAACTTACAAGAGCGGCCGTTGCCCGGCACATTACTATGCAGAAAAATTATTGAAAGAAGAAGTGCCGCAGCGTTATGCTATTGAAAATATCATTACGCATCAATTCAGTTTGAAGGATGGAGCAAAGGCATATAACGTATTTGATAAAAAACTGGACAATTGCATCAAAGCCGTTTTAATTACTTCCTGAAAAATTGAGATAAAATAAACAGCTTTAAGAGGGTAAAAGAAGAAAATCTTTTGCAATTATGACTTACATTTGCAGCCCGGTTTCGGGTGGTGGCGCAGCCCGGTAGCGCATTTGCATGGGGTGCAAGAGGTCGCTGGTTCGAATCCAGTCCACCCGACTTTTCTAAATCAAGGGTATCATTTTACAAAATTGAATACCCTTTTTTCGGGCAGTAGCGCAGCCCGGTAGCGCACTACGTTCGGGACGTAGGGGTCGCTGGTTCGAATCCAGTCTGCCCGACATACTTGATAAGTCTGCTCATGCAGACTTTTTTGTTGAAAGACCCTTTTCTCAATTCAAAATACAACCTTTATCTTCGCCCTTTAATGAACCTACTCATTAAGCAAGCAAGGATCGTTGATCCCTCCTCTCCTTCCAACGGGCAAACTCTCGACATTTTTATTGCAGATGGCATTATTAAAAAGATCGGTAAAAATTTATCGTTTCAGGCTGATAAAACTGTTGATATAAAAGGGCTTCATGTATCTCCCGGATGGATGGATGTGTTTGCACATTTCGGCGATCCGGGTTATGAATTCAAAGAAACATTGGAAACCGGCGCTAATGCTGCCGCAGCCGGTGGTTATACGGATGTGATGGTCATTCCAAATACCAAACCCGCTACTGATAATAAAGGACAGGTAGAATATATAGTTCAAAAAAGCAAATCACTACCGGTCACCATTCATCCCATCGGCGCCATCAGTAAAAACATTGAAGGAAAAGAACTGGCAGAAATGTATGACATGAAAGCCAGCGGCGCCATCGCTTTCAGTGATGGCATTCACAGTGTGCAATCATCAGGACTTTTGCTAAAAGCATTGCAATATGTAAAAGCCTTCAACGGTATCATCATACAGCTACCGGATGATAAAAGCATCAACCCACACGGGTTGATGAATGAAGGAATTGTTTCCACCCAATTAGGTTTGCCGGGAAAACCTGCGATGGCTGAAGAACTGATCACTGAAAGAGATATTTCATTAGCAGAATATGCAGAATCCAAATTGCATATCACCGGCATCAGCACTCAAAACTCCATCAATTTTATCCGTACTGCAAAACAGAATAAGATCGCAGTAAGTTGTTCGGTAACCCCATATCATCTATTCTTTTCAGACGAAGCGCTGGGAACCTATGATACGAATTTGAAAGTAAATCCTCCGCTGAGAAACAATAAAGACAGGGATGCTTTGAAAAAAGCAGTATTGGACGGAACGATCGATTGCATTGCTTCTCATCACCTGCCGCATGAATATGACAGCAAAGTATTGGAATTCGAATATGCAAAATTCGGTATGATCGGATTAGAAACTGCATATGCCGTTCTCAATACCTGCCTGAAAGGAATTCAACAGCAACGTCTGGTGGAATTGCTTTCATTGAATCCAAGAAAATTATTCGGGCTGGAACCAATTTCAATAAAACAGGGTAAAAAAGCAAGACTTACTCTGTTCACACCCGATGCAAAATGGAAAGTAAACGAAAAAGATCTTCGTTCCCGATCAAAAAACTCTCCTTTTATTGGCAAAGAACTCAAAGGCAAAGTGATTGGGATAATTAACAAAGACCGGGTAATTTTGAATGTCTAAAATTATGTTATGGAATCAAAGAAACCAATCAGCCATATTGTCGCAGGATTGATCATTGCAGGAATTCTGATCATTTTCTCCTGCATTGTATATTTTTCCGGTTTACAGGATAGCGGAATCAACTGGTTGCAATACCTGATCATTATTGCAGGATTAGCCATCTTCATCAATTTGTACGGGAAAGCGATGAATTATCAGCCAACATTCGGCAATTTGTTCTCATATGGATTTAAAACTACAGCATTCATTGCATTGATCATTATTGCATTTTTTGTGATCTTCTTTCTTGCTTTTCCTGATGTAAAAGAGAAAGGTTTTGATATGGCTCGTCAGAAAATGGAAGAAAAAGGAACCTTTACACAAGACCAGATCAACCAGGCTATGGAAACATTTCGCAAAATGTTTTGGATCATCACTATTGGCGGGATCATGTTTATTTATGCTATTGTAGGGGCAATTGGTTCATTGATTGGGGCTGCTATCACAAAGAAAAACCCGGTAAATCCGATGGATCAACTCAAAATATAATCATGGATCTTTCCATTGTCATACCATTATTAGATGAAGCCGAATCGTTGCCCGAACTATCCGCATGGATCGAAAGAGTGATGAATGAAAATCATTTCAGCTATGAAATAATTTTCGTGGATGATGGCAGCAGTGATAACTCCTGGGAAGTGATCGAAAGATTAAGAGCAGGGAATACTAATATCAAAGGCATCCGTTTTCAACGCAATTATGGAAAATCTGCAGCGCTGAATGAAGCGTTCCGGGCTGCGCAGGGCGATGTGGTGATCACCATGGATGCTGACCTGCAGGACAGTCCCGATGAAATTCCCGGTCTTAGAAAAATGTTACTTGAAAATAGCTATGATGTAGTAAGCGGATGGAAAAAGAAACGCTACGATAACACATTGACAAAAAATATTCCTTCCAAATTTTTCAATTGGGTGACCCGCCGCATGTCAAAGATCAAACTGCATGATTTCAATTGCGGGTTGAAAGCGTACCGGAATAAAGTAGTGAAGAGCATTGAAGTGTATGGGGAAATGCATCGTTATATCCCCGTCTTAGTGAAATGGGCAGGATATAAAAAAATAGGGGAAAAAGTTGTAGAGCATCGCCCCAGGAAATACGGAAAATCAAAATTTGGCTGGAGAAGATTCGTGAATGGATTCCTTGACCTGATGTCCATCACATTCGTCGGAAAATTCTCCAAGCGTCCCATGCATTTTTTCGGATTGTGGGGAACCATCTTTTTCCTGATCGGCCT
>DASZPW010000279.1:0-20661 GCA_035550155.1 Chitinophagaceae bacterium
GATCTTCATCTCTGCTAAAAAACAATCTCACACTGATGTATTGCTGGAACGGATGGTGGATTCAGTATTGCAGGGAAAGTTACAGGTAGAAGATACGATCGTTACCAATGCACGGCATTATCATGCTTTGAAAGAAGTGGAACGATCATTGTCGGATATCAGGAAGGGATTGGATGAAAAAATTCCAGGCGACTTGCTTGCTTCTGATATTCGGAGATGCTTGTATTATTTGGGTGAAATAACGGGTGAGATCACCAATGAAGATCAGTTGGACTATATTTTTTCGAAGTTTTGTATCGGAAAGTAATCGTATTTCCAGATTGCAGTTTTTTTTGCAATGTATCCCGTATTAAAAAGCAAATAATTTTTATTCATTTTAATATTATTAAAAGCTTCTTTCATTAATCAAAAGGTATCAAGTTTACCGCCAACAAAGAGGAATTATCCTATAGGAAATCTCCTAAAGTAAAACCACTTTTTTTATCAGCATTTATACTATAAAGCCTATTTATGAAAAAATAATTACTATTTTAGGTTTCCAATATCTAATAGAGAAACCAATGAGAATCAAAAAACGAATCTTATTCATATTCGGCATTGCCCTTATTACTACCGCCGGTTTTTTTTATTTCCTTTACTATAACAATCAGAAGATAGTTAATAATTCTCTGCAGGTACTCCAGGCCCAAAAGATCATTAAAAACATTGACAGCGCATTTTACAGTATTGCTGATGTGGAATCAGGCGTAAAGAATTTAGTGATCGCCGGTGATGTATCATTTGAGCCCAAAGTGATGAATGACATTGCTACACTGAAAAGAGTTAGCTATGAACTCATCAAGTTAAAAGGTGTGAATGCCAGTGAAAGTTTGATCATCAACAACCTGATTCAGCAAATAAAGCAGAAAATTGATTTAGAACTTGAACTTGTTCGAACTAATAAAATTTCCCGGCAAAAAGCACTGGAATTATTAGCAGAGATGAAAGATCAGCCAGTTACTGATTCTTTAAGACAATTGCTGGCAGGACTGAGAGATATTTATTCAAACCAGCTTAATACTGAACTTGCAGAGAATAAGGCGATCTCGAAAGCAGATCTTGAATCATCTGTGATAATCGGAATTCTCGCCATGATCCTGATCGGTTTAATATTATACCAGGTAAACCGGTATATGAGTTTAAGAAATCTTGCTGAAAGAGAAGCGCAAAACAAAGAAGTTAAATACAGCAGGTTTATCGAGGATTCAGGCCTTATTGTTGTTTTAGCAGACCTGAAAGGGAATATTAATTTTGTAAATAAAAGAGTAAAAAATTGCACAGGTATCGAACCGGAAGAAATAATCGGTAAACATTTTTCTACTTTGGTAGATAAGACCTGGGTTCCCATTATCAATAATAATTTCCGCAGGCAAATTCAAACAAAAGAATTTGAATTGCAGATCGAGTTCCCGCTGAATGTAAAATCAGGTGAACCGATCTGGGTGGAACAATCCAGCACTGTCATGTCTGAAGACGGAAAGCCGGTCGGATTTCAATGCATCCTGAAAGATATTACTGAAAAGAAAAAGGCAGAAGAAGAAGCAAAGAAAAGTGAAATGGAAAAAGAAGAAAATCAGTACAGGTTGCAATCAATCCTGGATAATTCTACTCTTATTGTCTATATTAAAGATCTTGACGGCAGGTATTTGCTGATTAATAAAAAATATAAGGAACTGTACCAGTTAACCGAAGAACAAGCGATCGGCAAAACGGATTTTGATCTGCTCTCTTCCGACGAAGCACAAAGGAACTTTGACATGGATCAGTACGTTATCCGGGAGCAAAAAACCATTGAGATCGAAGAAACCATTGAAAAATCCGGTAACACATATAACCTGTTGATGGTACGTTTCCCGCTCTATGATAAGAATCACAACATCTATGGGACTGTAGGTATTGCAAATGATATTACTGAAAGATTCCTGTATGGTAAACATCTTATTGAAGAAAAAAGTAAAGCCGAAATGGCTGAACAATTGCAGGAGCAATTTTTGGCCAATATGAGCCATGAGATCCGTACACCCATGAACGGGATCATAGGAATGACCAACATTTTAATTGACACTCCATTGAGTGATGAACAAAAAGAGTTTGTGCATGTAATAAAAAAATCTTCTGATAACCTGCTGGTGCTGATCAATGACATTCTTGACCTGTCGAAAATAAAAGCCGGGAAACTTAGAATTGAAAACATTGACTTTCAACTCAGGGAAACGGTTGAGAATACATTAGCGCCGTTCAATGTGAAAATAATGGAGAAAGGTTTGAAGTTAGGATTTGTTGTTGACCGCAATATACCTGATATGCTGATCGGCGATCCGCACAGACTGAACCAGGTACTTACAAATCTTTTGGGAAATGCTGTTAAGTTTACGGAAAAAGGGGAGATCAATCTTGGAATAAAACTATTGGAGCGTCATGATGATACTGTGTCGCTTGAATTTTCAGTTTCAGATACCGGCATTGGAGTTTCCCCCGATAAATTAAAATATATTTTTGAAAGCTTTACACAGGCAGAAACGGGCATCACCCGGAAATTTGGCGGAACAGGTTTGGGACTTTCCATCACAAAAAAATTAATAGAACTGCAACATGGCGCCATAGATGTAAGCAGTGAACAAGGGAAAGGCACCATCTTTACATTTGTTTTGGATTATGGTATTTCATCTAAACAAGAAATTGGTAAGCCTAAAAGACTATCCGAATTAAGAACCCTGGACAATAACAGGCTTTCTGGTAAAAAGATCCTTGTTGTGGAAGATAATGAAACTAATCAAAAAGTGATTTTTCACATGCTTAAAAAATTCGGAGTTGACATCCGGATCGTGAATAATGGTAAAGAAGCTATACAAGTATTGGAAGATGGCTGTCCATATGATTTGCTGATCATGGATCTGCAAATGCCCGAGATGGATGGATTTGAAACAACAAAATATATCCGTCAGCAACTGAAATTAAAGGTTCCCATTTTTGCCATGACCGCAAGCGCTTTGCGAAATGAAAAGACAAAATGCTTCGAACTTGGGATGAATGAATATTTAACAAAGCCATTTGTTCCTGCTGAACTACATCAACAGCTGAAAAAGTATTTGTTGCCTGAGGATATCCAGATACATAGCATCAAGGATAGGGATCAGGATCAAAAAAATATATCAGACAAACCGTACGACCTGGGGCACCTGATAGAGTTGGAAGATGCCGATTGCTTATGTGAAGTACTACAATCATTTCTTGAATCTACGCCGCTTACACTAAGCGAAATTGAATCCGGTATTCATGAACATGACTGGGATAGGGTGTATAAGCAAAGTCATAAATTAAAAACAAGCCTGGGCCTGTTGCAAATGGAGAAATTATTATCGGTTATGGGAGTGATTGAAATCAATGCAAAGGAAAATAAGAACCTGGAACGCATTCCGGGAGAATTTAAGAAAGCGGAATTATTATTTAAACAGATAAAACCTATGATCGAGGAAGAGCTTAAAGATGCTGTTAAGCTACTCGTAAAAAAATCAAATTAAAACAAACACCTAACCCTAAAATCCAAAAAAATGAAAATCCTTATTGCAGAAGATGAACCAATGATGTTGAAAGTAATTGAGCTTCGGTTAAAAAAAGACGGTCATGAAGTTATTGCAACATCCGATGGCAAACAGGCTTTGGAACAAATTGCGCTGCATGATCCTGATATGATCATTACTGATATTATGATGCCATTTTCTTCTGGGCTTGAAATTGTCGGATCAGTGAAACAGGGAAACAGGAGGAATGTGCCGGTGATCATTCTTTCAGCTATGGGACAGGAAAATGTGGTATTGGAAGCATTTAATCTCGGTGCCGATGACTATATAACCAAACCTTTCAGCCCTAATGAACTTTCCATGCGGGTGAAGCGTCTTTCAAGACTTAATTAAAATTGTGTTTCGCCGAAAAAATACAAGCTTGCAACCATCAACCTGAAACTATTTCCGCACCAGTAAAGTATGAACATCGCCGGCATCATATGGTTTAAATTGAAAGGATATATTCTTTTTAGTTCCCTGCTTCAGACATTAGTCCCAAACCGATTCCTGGAAATAGCCACACTATTCCTTACGCTTTCGATCACTACCGTGATCATTGTAATTCTTTTCAACCTTTTGCAGAAGGCAAATTTGAAAAAAAGGCAGTTGGGGTTTCAAAAAAAATTCAATGATCTGATCAGTGAAATTGCTATTTGTGAATCGGAGGAAGAATTAAATGAGGTTTTTATAAATAATGGCTATCAGCAGATATTTGAACAATACCAGCGCAAACCGATTGACAGATGTTTTATGATCGATGAACTGGCAAGAACGTGTAAAGAATTCAATGGAATTACCAGAACGAATATTCGCTGGCTTTTTCAAAAGACTACTTTAAAAAAAGATCTCTTGGAACGGCTGAAAGATAAGCGATGGTATATAGTTGCAAAAACAATACAACAGATCGCATACCTGCAATTAAAAGAACTGTTACCTAATATTTTCCTGCTGGCTAATCATAATAATGACCTGGTGCGGATGGAAGCCCAGATTGCCACTGTTAAATTAGTGGGTTTTGATGGTTTGCGATTTCTCAATGTGATCAGCTACCCGATCTCTGAGTGGCAACAACTGAGGTTGACGCAGGAGCTTTCTGAACATCTAATAAAAAAATTTGACACGATTGAACACTGGCTGAAATCGAAAAATAAAAGTGTCGTAGAGTTTGCTTTACGCCTTGCAGGTATTTACCAACGATATGAATATTATGACCAGGTAGCACAATATCTATCTCATTCTTCCGAAAGCATTGCAAAGCTCGCTGTGGAATCAATCGGAAAGATCAGTAATGAAAGTACCGCCGGGTTGTTACTATCAATTTTTCAACAGGCAACATCTTCCGTTCAATACCAGGTTATAGAAACGTTGAAAACAATCGGTACCGGAAAGGACATGGCATCTTTGCAGGAGCTGACGAATCTTCCTGCAGCATCAATTTCTGAAACTATAGAAGCAAAAAATCCTTTACAGGACCCGGAAATTGCCACATTGGACGATGCCACTGCTGCTGCCTCCAGGCTTAACAGGAATATTATTCTGCCCCAGCTAAACATCGGAGGTGCGATATGAATTTCGTTGAATTTTTATTTGATATTTCTTTATATGCATTTTTTATTTACTCAGTACTGATATTGTTGTTTTATCTTTTTATTGCAGGATATTCTATTGGGGAGATCAAAGACTATTTGCGGAAAAGCAGTTTTACAGATTACAATATCCTGGCATCTTCAGAGTTTGCACCACCTATCAGTATCATTGCCCCGGCTTATAATGAAGGGGCTACCATTATTGAAAACGTACGTTCACTGCTTGCGCTTCATTATAATAATCTTGAATTGATCGTTGTTAATGATGGCAGCAAAGATTATACAATGGAGAAACTTACTGCCGCATATGATCTTATAAGAGTTTCGCATGTTGTATCCGGAAAGATCAGGACGAAACAGGTAAAAGGAATTTATAAAAGCAGCAATCCATTGTATCACAAATTAACGGTAGTAGATAAAGAAAATGGAGGTAAAGCAGATGCTCTTAATGTGGGAATAAATTTATCTGATAAAAAATATATTGTTTGTATTGATGTGGACTGTATTTTAGAACAGGATGCATTATTAAAGCTGATCAAACCTTTTCTTCAGGAAACAGACAAAAGAGTGATAGCTACCGGTGGCGTGATCCGCATCGCTAATTCCTGTGAAATCAGGAATGGCAAATTGGTACGTGTACGATTACCAAAACAATTTTTGCCAAGAGTCCAGTCTCTTGAATATATCCGTGCATTTTTATTGGGACGAATGGCCTGGAGCCGGTTAAACGGATTGTTGATCATCTCCGGCGCATTCGGAGCATTTGACCGGGAGATTGCAATTAAAGCAGGAGGCTATAATTGTAATACTGTCGGGGAAGACATGGAACTGATCGTCCGTATGCGTCGCTATATGCATGAAAATAAACTTCCTTATAAAGTGGCGTACATTCCCGATCCGCTATGCTGGACGGAAGCTCCTGCTACTTTAAAAATACTGGGAAGACAGAGAAACCGCTGGACAAGAGGCACCATTGAAACATTGCAGATCCATAAAAAAATGTTTTTTAATCCACGATATAAAATTCTCGGAATGTTGAGTTATCCTTATTGGTTCTTCTTTGAATTTTTAGCCCCGGTAATTGAATTCACGGGATTTGTTTTGTTTTTGTTTTTCGCAATAACGGGGTTGATGGACTGGAAGCATTTTTTCATGCTGCTTGGATTTATTTTCTGTTTCGGATTCCTATATTCTGTTTTCGCCATTTTGATGGAAGTTTCTACATACAACCAGTATAAAAAACGCTCAGAAATATTTAAACTCATTTTGACGGCATTCCTGGAGCCTTTATTCTTTCACCCGATAGTTGTTTGGTCGGCAGTGCGTGGTAATATTGATTTTTTACGGAAAAAGAAATCCTGGGGGGAAATGACAAGGCAGGGATTTGCAACTGCTGAATAATTATTTTATTACAATGTTCCGCAACTAACTCAATACCATGAAGCAAACATTTATAGAAAAAATAAAAAAAGCGACCAGATCTTTTGCTCTGCTATCATTGTTGTGGTTGTTTTTTATGATCCTTCTGAGTATTTATGAAATTATAATCAATGGAACCACTCACGGGTTTAATAATACTTTGGCAACACTCGGAGCTAATGTTATCAATACAATTGGCTTCTGGCTAAAATGTAATGTGTTGTTTTATTTCCTATTTGTGATTTTGTATTTTATCTCTGAGAAAGCTTCAAAATGGTTTTTTTATATTCTTTCATCTACGCTGCTGCTTGGTCAAGTCGGCCTTATCCAGTATTCTGTAAAAGCAATGGTACCACTCGGCGCAGACTTTTTCGGCTATTCCGCAGCAGATATGAAACAAACCATTGGCGCATCAGGGGGAGTAAGTATTGGTATGATCCTCACCTTTGCTTTGTTCCTCGCCTCTTACATATTTGTTCTTTTTTGGTTCCGGAAACGTAATATTATGCAAATGAAAATTGCAACCGTTCTTCCCCTACTGTCGATTATTTATTTTTTTTCCAGTTTCAGCACAACCGATGTTTATTTGTCATTGAAAACAGAATATTCAAGAACGCTGGCTCTGAATAAGTCCGACTTTTTCTTTACTCAATCTTATAAACATTTCTTTCCTTCCACTATTGAAGATGATATTTACTCTGATAGTTATTCCGGTGATTTTGGCGATGGCGTAAAACAACGGGTGAATTTTGTTTACACAGATGAAGAGAAATATCCTTTCCTGCATGCTGACAGCACTGCCGATGTCTTATCACCATTTTTCAATAAGAGTGATAAAGCTCCAAACATAGTGATCATACTTGTGGAAGGATTGGGACGGGCATTTACCAATGAAGGCGCATACCTGGGAAATTTTACACCGTTTATTGACTCTCTTTCAAAACAAAGTCTATACTGGAAAAATTTCCTGAGTGAAGGAGGCCGCACTTTTGCCGTTCTTCCTTCTGTATTGGGTTCGTTGCCATTCGCAAAAAATGGTTTTTGTGAATTGGGAGATAAGATGCCAGACCATCTTTCTTTGTTAAGTCTCGCCAAACACAACGGATATCATACAGCATTTTTCTATGGAGGTGATTCAAAGTTTGATAACATGAGTACCTTTTTAAAGAAAAGTGCGATCGATGCTATAAATGACGAGCCGACTTTCCCAATGGGGTATACAAAACTGCCGGCAAAAGGTGATTTTAGCTGGGGTTATGGAGACAAAGAATTATTTCGCCGCTATTTTGAAGTGGAGAAAGATAATGAAACACAACCACAGTTAAATGTACTGTTGACCGTTTCGACGCATAGTCCCTTTATGGTTAATGATCAGAAAGTGTATGATCAAAAGTTTGAAGATAGAATGCAGCAGCTGAATTTCAGCAATGACAAGAAACAAGCTTACCAGGATTATCGTGGACAATATGCCAGCATCCTGTTTACAGATGATGCATTGAGGACATTTTTCAAAGAATATAAAAAACGCAGTGATTATAATAATACTATTTTCATAATTACCGGTGATCACCGTATGCCGGAGATCCCGATGAGCACCAAGATCGACCGATATCATGTACCGCTGATTATTTATTCTCCTTTGTTAAAGAGAACCGCAAGCTTTGCTTCTGTTTCCACTCATTTCGACATTACTCCCAGTTTACTGAGCTTTTTACATGACAATTATAATTTTCAGAAACCTACACTTGCTGCCTGGATGGGAAGCGGGTTAGATACAGGCCGGGCATTTGAAAATACACATCCATACCCGCTCATGCAGACCAAAAATGATGTTGTTGATTTCATCATGGATAATTTTCATCTTAATGGAGATAACGTGTTTTCTATTTCAGGAAATATGGATGAAACGCCGATTGAAGACAATGACAAGCGGAGACAGCTTCTTGGAGAGTTCACGCAATTCAAAAACAGGAATGAGAAATTCATAAAAGGATCACCACTGCTTCCGGATTCTATTTATACGAAATATTTTCCGCATTAATTTCCTGGTAAGTGATCATAATAATCATTTACAATAGCGGTCATCAAAGGCTGATAATAGTTCCAGAAAAAACTGGCTCTTTCTGCAGAGCTTTTTGAATTGTAGAAAAAGGATTTAAATAATCTAATTCCTTTGAAGTAAGAAGTGAGGATGTTTACTTTATTATCGCAAAAATCACCGGAAAAATAATAGAACTGGTAATCGGCTCCCCTGTGCATTGTTATTGCAGGAAAACGATAAGGGATATTATTTTTCATAAGTTCTTCTTTTCCGGCATCGTTCACATTGATAGAATATTCAGCAACAATTTTATTTACTGTCGTGTCCGGTTGCATGATATCAAACCAATAAGAGTATTTCATGCTTTCCGGAAGTCCGAATGTTTGCTTGCCGTAGTTGTTGCATATAATATGTGGCAGCGCATCATTGAGATGTGTTTTTTCTTCCACTACAACAACATAGTCAGTGTTGTTCACGAATGCGATCCCGGCATTGTGAAACGGCCATTGGCCCTCATGTTCCCTTTTATAATTATTGATCAGCCACCTTGGTAATTCCGTATTGACAGCGGTATCTAGCGATGAAAAATATTTACCCGTCCAGCCGGTCCATTTCAATGCAAACATATTTTCAAATTCATTTTTTATGTCCGGGCTGGTAGGAGATCCGATGGTATTAAATTCTGCAATGATCAACTTGTGTTTTGCTTTCATATTCCGCAGGAAATCTATATCCTGCTCACTCATGCCGCCATATACAACGCCGGAGCGTTCTTCAACATTTTTTTTCAGATACCATTCATTCCTGTATATTCCATATGTATCGGTATAATATGCCATGTCGGCATCAGTACTGAGTTTTTCCAGTTGCGTAGCCGAAAACCGCTCCAATCCTTTTATTCGGAAATTTTCATTTTCTTTTGGAAAAAAGCCATAGTAATCATTGCCAGCAGTATAAAGCATTGATTTGTTTTTTGTATACCTGTTGTGATTCAATATCCATGTAAATGAGACATGTTCCTGTCCATCTTTTGTCATTGCAGTTTTGTCAATGATGGCAACGACCAGTTTCTTTTTTGGGGTCAGCAGCCAGGCTATCCACATCCAAAGTGGAAATAACAGGATGATTAAAAGTATGAGTAGTATGATCCTTTTTTTATTCATCAGGATTTAAAATCTTTTTTGATAGGCTAATCCAAAATTATATTGATTACCGAATGTCGATGCCAAATATTCCTGGTTGCTCCATCCGGCGGTAATGGATATTATATTCACTTTACGGATATTTTTATAAAAACCCGCTGATATACCATTCGACTTTAATTTTGTTTTGCTGCCTAACTGAATATTATTGACCTGGTCGTCCGGCGAAATGCCGGTGCTGAGGCCAAGAGATAAATAATCATAAGCTCCTCCAAAGTAATATCGTGTCGTGAGTGAAAAAGACCTCGAAATATTATTGTTACCCGGAGTTAGATAGGTTCGGAAATTAAACCAATAACTTTTAAAATATTTTCCTATTGAGGCTGTGTAGATCCAGGTAGCATCGCTAAAATAGAGATAACGAAATCCCGCTTCTGCTTCAAAACTTTTTGGAAGATTGGCATATAAAGAAAAGCCTGCCCGGTATTGCGGGAAGACCCCTGATTTATTTGAAATACCTCCGCTGATATAACTGTAAAAAGTTTTTGATATCCTTGGATACGCATCTGCTTCAAACTGAACAGCACTTGTTGTGAACCGATTGGCATAATTGAATCGACCAATAACAGAACCAAACGAAGTACTTCTTGAATAACTTATGCTGGCCAGGTGCCATGGATTCGCAAACTGTTTATCAAAACCTGTAAAATCATAACTGATACCTATCTTATTTTTTGAAGCAAGATCTTTTATTTTTTCTGCCAATGCATGTGCCGCATCGTTTTTAGTATCTGCTTTTAATAATAGGTTTACAACATTGTTTGCATCCCCAAAACGTTTCAGTTCGATCAAACATTTTGCTTTACGAAGCAGCAACTCGTTTGAACCGGGATGATATACTAATCCGGATTCACAAATTCTTAGCGCTTTCGCCGGATCATCATTCCAATATTCCAGGTCCGTATATGCTATTGATGCGTCTTCATTTTCCTTGTCCCGGCTTAATACTCTTTCAAATTCAATACGGGCACTGTCTTTTTTATCAGACCATGTATAGACTCTTCCCAAAAAAATTCTAATGTCTGAGTAATCAGGGCTTTTCACCAGGGCTTTCCTGCTTAATTCGATTGCTAGTTGATAATCTTTTTTATCAAATGCTGCTGTTCGGGCCTGTGCAAAAAGTTCATCAGAAGAAATGTCATCCTGGGCAAAAAGAGAAGTTGAACAGATCAGGCAAACAATAGGGAGAAAGGATGCTAATTGTTTTTTCAAATGCATTGGATTTGGATTACTGCGTATACTGAAGTAAAGATAATATAAAAATTATGTAATTTATAAGGCTGCTGCTCGTCAATTACCAGGCTGTTCCAATTGAAATTTTCTACTTCAATAATTCATAAAACGAACCCGCTTCCTGATTATTTTAAATCCATACTTCCCTCAAAAGAAATTTACACGGATTGCGGTTGCCAAAGGCAAGCATTTCTGAATCTATATCTGCATTTACGGCTAAAGCCATCTTTCTAAGGGAAAATATTTTAAAAATAAAAGTATTTAAATACTTTTATTTGAAATAAAGCACTATCTTTGTGCCATAAATAATTCAATTATGCAAACTACTACCGGTAATATCCTAAACGTTACGTTGCTGGAACCGAAACAAAAACACCCGACGATCTTTAATCGTTTTGACCAACTGAATGAAGGTGAAAGCCTCACTATCCATAACGATCATGACCCAAAACCACTTTATTACCAATTGTTGGGCGAAAGAGGAAATATATTTATTTGGGAATACCTGGAACAAGGTCCGGAATGGTGGAAAGTGCGGATCACAAAAAAATTGACAGGTGAACAGGACGAAACCTTGGGTCAGATCGCAGCGAAGGATTTGCGCAAAGCTCAGATCTTTAAAAAATACGGACTTGATTTTTGCTGCGGCGGAAAGAAAACCGTGAAAGAAGCCTGCAACGAAAAAGGGTTGGATGTAACAAAGATCGAACAGGAATTACAGCAAGCTGATAAATTGCCGGCTTCACGGCCATTGCCCTATAATGAATGGAGCCTCGGCTTCCTGGCTGATTACATTGTGAACACACATCATAGTTATGTGGTAAAAACTTTACCTGATATAAAAGCGTATGCAGAAAAGGTAATGAATGTACATAGTGGCCGTCATCCGGAACTGATTCCCATACGTCAGCTGGTGGAAGAAGTATATTCAGAACTGATGGCTCATATGGTGAAAGAAGAAAAGATCTTATTTCCTTATATAAAAGAACTGGAAGCAGCAACCAACGGCAAACAACCTTTACATGCATCACATTTCGGAACCGTGCAAAATCCCATCAATATGATGGAGATGGAACATGAGGCAGTAAGTGAAAACCTGAACAAGATCAGACAACTTTCCAATAATTATGCATTACCGGAAGATGCCTGTGCCAGCTATAGCTTGTTATATCGCCTGCTGGATGAGTTTGAACAGGATCTTATTCTTCATGTACATCTGGAGAACAATATCTTATTCCCGAAAGCCCTGGAAATAGAAAAGAAATTACAATGAAAGAAAGTAATCCGATAAAACGGCATAATGCCATTGTCTCATTTTCCAAAGACCATCATTTTGGTTTATTATTAGGTTGGAAGATCACACAGGGACTCAAAAAAGGCATTTCCCCGGAACGAATCAGTAACTATGTGATCTATTTTTTTGAAAATGACCTGGACCAACATTTCAAAGAAGAAGAATCATTGCTTTTTACTTTGTTACCACCTGCTGATCCGCTAAGAAAAAAAGCGGAAGCACAGCATCGGTCTATCTTCCGGATTGTTACAGCAATAAAGGCCAATAAAGAACAGACGACACTGTTACAGCAACTGGCTTATGAACTTGAAGAACATATTCGTTTTGAAGAAAGAGAGCTGTTCAATTATATACAACAACAAGTCCCGGTTGCTGAACTTGAAAAAATCTCTTCCCGGCAAACCAATAAGAGCAGGGAAGTAGAAGATGCATGGGAAGATGTTTTTTGGGAAAACAGTCCTCCGTCACGTTCTTTATGAACGAAAATAGATATTTAAATGAAAAAATTTCTTTCGCTGTTTGTGATCTTCGTCTGGATCATTTCCTGTAAATCGAAAAGCAATGATGGGCAGAGTCCGGCAGATACAATTTCTTCAAAACAGGAAGTACATGAAAATACCGGCACTAAGTTAAGTTTGAACAATGGCGCTAAATGGAAAGTGGACTCCATCACTCAGGTACATTTTAACGAATTAAAAAATATTGTGGAAACGGCACAGAAAAATGAATCAAAAGATTTTGGTGATGTTGCAGCACAGTTGCAGGAAAGTTTGAATACACTGGTCAGCGATTGTAAAATGACAGGCCCTGATCATGAAGCATTGCATAAATGGCTGGAGCCATTGCTGGACAAAGTGAAAGAATTAAAAGGAGCATCGTCTGCAGGCGGACCGACACTGATGAACGAAATTTCCGATCACATGAATCTGTTTGAAAACTATTTTGAACAATGACCATT
Source organism: Chitinophagaceae bacterium (assembly GCA_035550155.1). Classification (GTDB taxonomy): domain Bacteria; phylum Bacteroidota; class Bacteroidia; order Chitinophagales; family Chitinophagaceae; genus UTBCD1. The sequence continues at coordinate 13,336 of DASZPW010000279.1, forward strand.
AATGCAAATACAAAAATTTCCGCTTTGCTGAAACAGCATCCGGATGCGTTGGAAGCCATTGTAAGTATTTCCCCGAAATTCATAAAACTTCGAAACCCTTTCTTAAGAAAATTAATGGCAGGCCGAACCACCATCGCCATGGCATCAAGACTTGGTGGCTGCAGCGTAAATGATTTTTTCAGCAGGTTGCAGCCGTTGGGTTTTGAGATCGATAGTGAAACAAAAGAGATCAGTACAGAAAAAAATTCAGCCCCGGATTTTCTCAGAAATATCGGGCAGAAAAATATTATTGATCTTGATGTACGGCCGGTCATCCAATCCGGGAAAGACCCGCTTACTGACATTTTACAAAAAGTAAAACAATTACAACCCGGGCAAGTACTCAGGATCATCAATACTTTCGAACCTACACCTTTGATGCATTTGCTCGGCAAACAAGGATTTGAATCATATGCGGAAACCATAAAGTCAGAGCTCATTCACACTTATTTTTATAAAAAGAATGCGGACCCAATTGGTTTAAAAACAGAGGCCGTTGCTAACTCAAATGATTGGGATGAATTACTTGACCGTTTTAAAGACAAGCTTGTTACCATTGATGTAAGACACCTGGAGATGCCGTTGCCCATGCACACTATACTGGAAGCATTGAATAGTTTACCTGCCGGCAAAGCATTATTTGTTTATCACAAAAGAATTCCCGTATTCCTGTTGCCCGAGCTGGAAGAGCGAAAATTTAGTTTTCGGATCAAAGAGATCAATGCGACCGAAGTACATCTTTTGATTTATAAAGATTGATATGTTTCCTTCCACAGGACATAATGAATCTTCTACCACCACTACCTATAAAGTGGTATTGCCCTTTTATGTATATGCATCGATAACATTTTTTCTTGCAACGATTTTTCTTGTGTTCAAGACCGGCGAAATCACTAAACATTATTTTCATCCTTATACTTTGGCAATTACACATATGATGGCGCTGGGTTGGGGCACTATGATCATCTTAGGTTCGGCGCATCAGTTAGTGCCGGTTCTCATCGAAGGCAAATTATTCAGTAATAAATTGGCTTATGCCTCTTTTGCTTTGGCAGCAACAGGAATTCCCTTGCTCGTATACGGATTTTTTTCTTTTAATCTTGGATGGCCTGCCCGTTACGGCGGCGAACTCATTATTGCTTCCATTATTTGTTTTCTGATCAACATAGGCGTCAGCATTGTCAAAAGCAAAACAGAAAGTGTTCATGCCGTATTTGTATTTACAGCTACACTTTGGTTACTGCTCACTGCATTGGTTGGGTTATTGCTTATCTATAATTTTCAATATCATTTTTTACCAGATGACTCTATTGATTATTTACCGCTACACGCACACATGGGCATTGCCGGGTGGTTTTTATTGTTGATCATTGGTGTTGGTTCCCGGTTGATCCCCATGTTCCTGATATCAAAATATAATAATGTACCATTGTTGTGGTGGATCTATGGTTTGATTAATAGTGGATTGATCCTATTCATCTTTATTTTTTTACAAGGGAAAAGTAAACAGTTTCTCCCGGCGCCTGTGTTGTTGATTGTTGCAGGCATTCTGTTATTTGCACGATTTTGTTACACTGGTTATAAAGAACGGATCAGGAGAAAAGTGGACGAACAGATGAAACTATCATTGCTTGCTGTGTTAATGATGCTCCTGCCATTGGTTTTTCTTGTTATCATCATTACATTAATGATGACTGCAACCTCAGAAAATATCAGCCTGGTGCTTGCGTATGGATTTGTTATCTTTTTCGGATGGATCTCCGCCATCATTCTCGGGATGACATTTAAGACTTTACCTTTTATTGTATGGAATAAAGTGTATCATCATCTTGCCGGCAAACGCAAAACACCTAATCCGAAAGATCTTTTCAATGCACAGGTATTTAATTGGATGAGCCTGAGTTTTGTTGCCGGGTTTACTTTGTTTGTTTGCTCGGTTTTATTCAGGATCTTTTTTATGCAAAAACCCGCGGCGGTATTATTGCTTATCACCGCTTTTTTATATAACTGGAATGTGTTGAAATTAATTTCTCACAAACCGAAGTTGATATGAATGTGATCTCTAACGATACTATAAGAAGTACGATTGCCCTTGCAGCTTTGCAGAATGTGATCGACCCGGAGATCGGGTTGAACGTGGTGGATCTTGGGTTGATCTACCAACTGGATTTTGATGAAGCAGAAAAAAAATTGTATTGTACCATGACACTGACAACACAATTTTGCCCGATGGGAGAATCGATCACAGATGCTGCCCGGGAAGTGTTGCGTGATGCATTTCCTGATCATGAAACAATAATTCAATTAACATTCGATCCTCCGTGGAGACATAACCGAATTTCCGAAGAGGGTAGAAAATATTTAAACCGATAAAGTATGTTGAGTCTGACCTGTAAAACCGGAATTAAAGCCGTTGTATATCTTGCTTCAAAATATGCAACAGGGGAGAAAGCGGGAATTAAAGAAATTGCTGACTTCATACATGCCAGCGAACATACGGTCGGCAAGTTGCTGCAGACGTTGGTGAAAGAACAGGTGATCTGCAGCAGTAAAGGGCCTAATGGAGGATTTTATATCACCGAAAAACAAATGCTGCAGCCGATCATTAATATTGTGGAAGCCATTGATGGCAAACAACTTTTTGAAGAATGTGGTTTGGGGCTCAGCAAATGCTCGGCATCGCATCCTTGCCCGTTGCACAATGATTACAAAATAATCCGTGACCAATTCAAACAAATGTGCCAGGAAAAAAAAGTAAGTGATCTGCGTGAATCTGTGAAAGGCGGATTGGCATATTTGTTCGGATAGCAAACGCTTATCAAAACATCAATCATCTTATTTCCGGAAAAAAAATTATACATGATGAATGACTTTTTAGTGAAGTCATAAATATATCATTTGTTCAATTAGAACTTACGAAGTGGTCAACATTTTATTGTCCCATTTATTCTTTGTCGGGAATGGATCGGGAGAATAATTTAAAGAGCGAAAAAAAAGAATATTTTTTTCCTGAACGTACTTCAGATAAATTTTTAAATAACAACGTAACAATTAGCATGAAGAGCATAAGCGCCATAAGTACCAGTTCCTGCTTCATTTGCTGCATTCTGAAAACTTCCAGTAATATGATCCCATGGATGAAACATATCAACCTGGTTGTGTAGGTAGGACTGAAACCTGCGCTTGTCAGCAAGTGATGGATATGTGTTTTATCTGCCGTGAACGGCGATTGACCTTTCCAGATACGAAGGGCAAATACTCGAAGCGTATCAAATACCGGTATTAAAACAATCCCCAATGTGAACACAGGAGCATGAATCAATGTCGGGTGGATACTGTTTGTATTGCTTTGCATAAGCCGGATACAAAGAATTGCAATGGAAAATCCCAATACTAAAGAACCGGTGTCTCCCATAAAAATTCTTGCCGGATTATAATTAAAAAATAAAAATGCAAGAACACCGCCGGCAAGCGCAAAGGCGATCAGCGCTGAATTGCTGTTATGATTTAACCCAAGAAAAATTCCTAAAGTGACAAGGCTCATGAACCCTAAACTGCCTGCCAATCCATCAATACCATCGATCAGGTTGAATGCATTCGTGATTCCTACAATGGCAAGGACCGTGAAAGAATATTGTATGAAAACGGGTAACTGATATAACCCGAATAATCCTTCAAAGTTAGTGACACGGATCCCCGAAGCAGTAACTAATAAAGCCAGGGCCGATTGCACCAACAATTTATACCTTGCTGACAGGTCTTTTAAATCATCCATTATACCCAAAGCTGTAAGCACAACAAGAGAAAAAAAATAGCTGATCTGTTCCGGATCGTTTTTAAAGGGGAACCAAAATATTAATGCGAGCGACATGCCGGCAATGACAGTGATGCCACCCAATGTCGGGATCGGCATGGTATGCACTTTCCGGGCTCCGGGCATATCAAACATTCCCAATTTTTTGAAAAGCTCAATGGCAGGAGGAATGGTGATCAATGTTACAGCGAATGCGGTTAAAAATCCCAGTAATGCAAACTTATAGTCATGGAAGTTCCAGTTGATCTGCAACAGGTGGAAAAGGTTTTTCATCGAGTTCTGGTTTTCTATTGGATTGGATGAATAATATAAATGTAGATGAAATTTGTAGTAATGTCAATGAATTCATTATTGTGTCATATCCTTGTTTTTTTGTTATTTCCTGAACCAGCAAATCCAATTTTGATCATTCCGTTCGGATATTTACGGTGATAAAACCGTAATTTTCGCAATTACAGTTTAAACCTATGGTGACAACTATTTTCTGGATCAGTTTAATCCTGCTATTCTATTGTTATATCGGCTATGGTGCATTCCTTTTTCTATTTAATAGCATCAGGTCCGTTTTTTGGGAAAAGCGTTTTACGGAAAACATTCCGGGAACCATTCCCGTCACGTTAGTTGTTGCGATGTATAATGAAGCAGCAATTCTCGAAAAAAAAATTCAGAACACTTTGGTAATTGACTATCCGAAAGAGTTATTACAGGTAATTTTTGTGGATGATGCTTCTGCGGACGGCTCATCCGATATTGTATCAAAATATTCTTTTATCAAATTGATCCGGCAACAAACAAGGCAAGGCAAAGCAGCTGCTTTAATAACTGCAATGAAAGAAGTGCAGACACCGATCGTGTTTTTTTGTGATGCCAATTCCATGCTTAACGACCAATGTATTATGAAAATGATACGTCATTATGATGATCCTTCTGTAGGCGGCGTAGCGGGTGAAAAAAGAGTTTTGAGCGGCGGAAACTTTTTTGCAGCCGGTGAGGCGGAAGGGATCTACTGGCAGTATGAATCGTTTTTGAAAAAACAAAGCGCTGATTTTTATACAACAGTGGGTGCTGCCGGTGAATTATTTTCTATCCGAACTTCTTTATTCCAATTGACTGATGAAAATGTCATCACTGATGATTTTCTTATTTCGATGCAAGTATGTCTCCAGGGATACAGGATGGTATACGAACCGGAAGCATATTCATCAGAATTGCCATCAGCAACTATTCAGGAAGAGGCCAAAAGAAAAATACGGATCGCTGCCGGAGCGTTTCAATCAATCGGCATTTTAAAAAAAGCACTTAATATTTTAAAATATCCTGTATTATCATTCCAGTATTTTTCACATCGTGTATTGCGCTGGGTGTTTTGCCCTTTTTTGCTTCCATTACTTTTTATAAGTACTGCAATGATGGCCCGGAATCCTGGCTATGATATTTACCTGATCTTCTTCTATGCACAAATTTTATTTTATTTGCTGGCGGCAACAGGGTGGCTGTTGATCCGATATGGCCGCAAAGGAGGAATAAGTATAATACCTTTTTATTTCGTATTCATGAATATCTGTGTACTCAAAGGATTATTTGTTTATTACAACAGGCAACATACGGTATTATGGCAAAAATCTTTGCGTACCGAAGCGACCGGTGTCGGTGAATAAAAAAGTTTTCAAAAACCAAAGAGCAATAGTGGCGCAAATTTCATCTATATTATCCAGCCCGATAGAATACCTGAAAGGAGTGGGGCCGCAGCGGGCGGATCTTTTGAAAAAAGAGTTGAACATTTTTACATTCAATGATCTGCTGGAACATTATCCTTACCGTCATGTTGACAAAACAAAAGTGAATTTGATCCGTGAGATAACACCGCAAACTGAATACATCCAGGTAGCCGGTGTTCTCGTATCTTTTGAAGTGGTTGGTTATAAAAATAACAAGAGAGCGGTAGGACAACTGAAAGATCAATCTGGTTTTCTGGAATTAGCATGGTTTCAGGGTTTGAACTGGATCCAGAAAACATTGCAGACCGGCGCATCCTACCTGGTGTATGGAAAGGTTACTTTTTTCCAGGGCAGGCCACAGATCGTTCATCCGGAAATTGAATTGCTGACCGAAGCCAAGCAGGAAGGTAAAAGTTACCTGGAACCGATTTATCCTACCACAGAAAAATTAAAAGCAAAAGGATTGGGCGGAAGACAGATCGGGAAATTGACGCAGGTGCTTATTCAGTCGTTGCATGAGAAAGATCTTCCGGAAAATTTGCCCGAAAAAATTCTTTCTCAACTAAAATTAACAGATCGTTTCCAGGCATATCGCAATATTCATTTTCCTCCAACAGTTATTGCATATGAACAAGCCGTTCAGCGATTGAAGTTTGAAGAATTGTTCATAGCACAATTGCGAATGGGACTGTTGAAATCGCAGCGGCATCGTTTTTCCAAAGGAGTTGTTTTTGATAAAGTAGGCGAGCTCTTCAATACATTTTTTAAAAAATATCTTCCTTTTGAACTCACGGGTGCTCAGAAAAGAGTAGTTAAGGAAATTCGAAATGCTACTGCAAAAGGACAACAGATGAATCGACTGTTGCAGGGAGATGTCGGCAGCGGGAAAACGATCGTAGCGGTGATGACCATCCTGCTCGCCATTGATAATGGCTTTCAGAGTTGCCTGATGGCGCCAACAGAAATATTAGCGCAACAGCATTTCAACAGCATTTCAAAATTATTGGAACGGCTTCCCGTCTCTGTTCGGTTGCTTACCGGTTCAGTTAAAACAGCGCAGCGAAAAAAAATTTTGCAGGAACTCGCCGATGGTACATTAAACATTTTGATCGGCACACATGCAGTGATCGAAGAAGCCGTTCAATTTAAAAATCTTGGTTTGGTGATCATTGATGAACAACACCGGTTTGGTGTGGAGCAACGGGCAAAACTTTGGGAAAAAGCGGAACCATTTCCGCATATTCTTGTGATGACTGCAACACCGATACCACGAACGCTGGCAATGACAGCCTATGGAGATCTTGATTATAGTGTGATCGATGAACTGCCTCCGGGAAGGCAACCGGTGATCACTGTTCATCGTTATGAAACACATAGAAACAGTGTCATGAATTTTCTCCGGACGGAGATCGATAAAGGACGACAAGCTTACATCATTTTTCCACTGATTGAAGAAAGCGATAAACTGGATTATGAAAACCTGATGAAGGGGTACGAAAATGTGAAAGCCTATTTTCCCGAACCCAAATACTGGATCAGCATGGTTCATGGCCGTCAGCCAGCTCAGCAAAAAGAGATCAATATGCAGCGTTTTGTAAAAGGCGATACGCAGATCATGGTTTCTACAACAGTAATTGAAGTAGGTGTAGATGTACCCAATGCTACTGTGATGGTGATTGAAAGTGCTGAAAAATTCGGGCTTTCCCAGCTGCATCAATTACGGGGCAGGGTAGGTAGAGGCTCTGAAAAAAGTTA
>DASZPW010000280.1:0-2512 GCA_035550155.1 Chitinophagaceae bacterium
TAAACAGATCCTGTCGGCCACACTTGTGTACCACGATTACTGAGATTAATGAGTTTGAATTTTTCTCCACCATGTCGTTCGCATTTATGTGCGATCACCTCCGGCTGTTCAATACTTTCAATAAAAAAATCAGCGCCGATAATTTTTTCCTGCTCCATTTCTTCCGTTACGATCAATGGATTTTTTTCCAGCTTGAAATGAGTGTCTGTCATGGGCATATTTTCCATTACTGGTTTGGCGCCTTGCTCCGGCATTTTTCCAAAATTGCTGATAATAGCTTCTGCAAATTCTGTAGTATTAAGAGCGGTTTTGCTTTTATCACCAAAATCACCGGTATGAATTCCTAGTTCCAATGTATAAAGCAATGCATTTTCAATTTCAGCCGCATTCTTCATATATCCCAAATGACGCAACATGGAAATGCCGCTGAGCAACAACGCTGTTGGATTGGCAATATTTTTCCCTGCAATATCCGGTGCCGTGCCATGCACTGCTTCGAAAATGCAAATATGGTCGCCGATATTTGCAGAGGGAGCAAACCCCAATCCTCCCACCAGGCCGGCGCAGAGATCAGAAACAATATCTCCCTGCAGATTGGTCAATACGATCACATCAAACGTATCAGGCCGGGTAACAAGTTTCATACACAGATCATCCACGATCACATCATCAGCTTTTAATTCAGGATAACCTCTTGCCACATCGTAAAAACATTCCAGGAAAAGTCCGTCAGATATTTTCATGATGTTTGCTTTGTGAGCGCAGGTGATCCGCCTCGCATTTTTCTTTTTAGCCATTTCAAATGCATATTTTATCACCTGCAAACTTCCGGGACGAGTGATGAAACGTCGGCTCAACGCTACATCATGTGTCAGCATGTGTTCAATGCCACCATAAGTATCTTCAATATTTTCTCTTACTACAGTGATATCAACTGGTATCCCGGCTTTGGAAAAAACGGTTTCTACCCCATGAAGCGTTTGAAACACTCTTTTATTGGCGTAAGTGTTCCATGTTTTCCGGGCAGTTACGTTTATACTTTTTACTCCTTTCCCTTTTGGAGTTTCCATCGGCCCTTTAAATAAGATACCAAGGTTCTCAATGGTAAGTTTGGCTTTAGGTGTCATTCCATTACTGAATCCCTTGTCAAACACCCACTTTCCCATGTCAACCATTTCATATTCGAGCGGAACTTTATTGGCTTCAAAAATTTTTAGTACGGCATCCATGATCTCCGGACCTATCCCATCTCCTTTTGCAACAGCTATTTTCATAAAATTTCAAATTTCAATGCAAAATTAGGGGTTGATAACTCTTCAATGTTTTTCTTTATTTTTACAGAAATCGGTTTTATGACCAGCATGATCTCCGAAGGTGTAAAGGTGAGTGTAGAGACTTTCTACCAGCCTGATTACAGCAACCCGCTGCAATCGGAGTTCATGTTTGCTTACCGCATCACCATTGAAAATCATAATTCATTCCCGGTAAAATTACATCGCAGGCATTGGCATATTTTCGATAGTAACGGTAGCTATCGTGAAGTGGAAGGCGAAGGAGTGGTAGGCGTGCAACCTTCTTTAAATCCAGGAGAACAATACCAGTACGTCAGCGGCTGCAACCTGCGTACGGAGATGGGAAGAATGTCAGGCACTTATAAAATGGAAAATTTATACAACAAGCAATTGTTTGAAGTGAATATTCCAGCATTTGAAATGATTTTTCCTTTTAAGGGAAATTAAAACCACCCGGATTTCTATTTCGGTTTATACTTGGCTGTTTCGAGGATCATTTTTGAATCTGTTTTCATTACTTCTTCCGGTTTGATATTCGGATTATTTTCTACAAATTTTTTGATGATCTGCCAGCCGATCCATTGGCCGATATTGCCAGGTGAATAGGTTTGAGGAAAGCCTTGTGTGAACGGCCCTTCACCAATATAAGTTTGAATGGTTACCGGATCAATGGAATTAATATCGCCGTTTCCGACAATAGTGCTCCAGATCAATCCTTCGTTTTTGTTGCACCAATCTAATTGCTGTTGCGTATAACCGGTTTTCAGTGAGTCAGCCATTTCAGGTAAAAATTTATCCAGCAGCCACCATTGTTTTCCTTTTTCGATCATTTGGTCCACCAGTGATTTTCCGGCGCTTTTATCAGGGAATAGATCATCAACTATCAGTTTCATGGCGTCAGCTACAATATATTCTTTGCTGAAACGCCGGCTGCGAAATTGCGGAGCTACATTGTCAATGAAGAAAGGATCTCTGTAAATTGAATAATCTTTTCCCAGATAAAATTGCAAACTGATCCCTAAAAAATCAGGCCCAAGAAAATCAGGCGTCAATTCATTGCCCAATTTTGCCAATGCGTTGATAGGCCCAACGATTGTAACTACATTGGGAAGTTTATAGTCAGGGAAATAATATTTCACAAACTGGAAAGCTCTTTTAAAATCTTTTTCGATGGGATCGGTATTTTTAAAAACCGCAGCTGCTGAATCATAGATCGGCTG
>DASZPW010000281.1:0-5016 GCA_035550155.1 Chitinophagaceae bacterium
AATTGAGAGTTCTCTGGTTGGCATATACCACATTATCCCTGCAACGGGATTTCTGCAAAATAGGTATTATTTGCTGATTGTGTTTAGCAGAGAATTAATACCTTGCGAATAGATAAAAAGTATGAAAAATATTATCCGAAAAGTATTGAGAGCTTTTAATTATGACATTGTAAAGTTCAAAACCAATTTAAATACTGAATTTCCCAGCGATTTCAGTGACGATCATATCAAGATCATAAATAAGGCAAAGCCTTTTACAATGACAAGTAATGAAAGACTATTTGCACTGATAGAGGCTATTAAATACATTACTAAAAACAAAATTCAGGGGGATATCGTTGAGTGCGGTGTTTGGAAAGGAGGTAGCATGCTGGCTGCTGCAGAATGTCTTATACAACAAAATGATAAATCCCGTAATTTATATCTTTACGACACTTATGAAGGCATGTCGGAGCCTACAGAACTTGATGAAACTTATTATAATGAGAAAGCAGAATCATTACTATCATCTAACACTGACCGGTCAAAAAATCTTGTATGGGCATACTCAGCTCTGGATGAGGTAAAGAATACCATGTCATTATCCTCTTATAACCCTGATCTGATTCATTATGTTAAGGGTAAAGTAGAGGATACAATCCCCAATATAATACCCCAAAAAATTGCCTTACTCAGGTTAGATACAGACTGGTATGAATCAACTAAACATGAAATGGAACATCTTTTTCCGTTACTTCAGAATGGAGGAGTGTTGATAATTGATGATTACGGACATTGGAAAGGCGCAAGAAAAGCTATCGATGAGTATTTCATCAAATATCCAAGTCCATTTCTTTTGAACAGGATTGATGAAACAGGCAGGATGGGAATTAAATACCTCTGACAAATGTACGTTTCAAAGGATTTTAACCCAGGTATTACCTATCCGAACTATTTGATTCGTCATCGTTTGCTGGCGGGGATAAAAAAATTAGCTCCTTCCTTACAAGGCAGGTTGCTGGATCTTGGATGCGGTGCAAAGCCATACAAATCATTATTTCAAGTAACAGAATACATCGGGATGGACTATGAAAGCCCGGGCCATTCACATGAAAACGAGGACATTGATGTATTTTACGATGGTAAAACGATTCCTTTCCAAAACAATTATTTCGATGCCATTTTCAGCAGTGAAGTTTTTGAACATATCTTTAACTTGGAACAGTTGCTGCCGGAAATCTTTCGGGTGCTGAAACCGGGCGGCCTGATCCTTGTCACCTGCCCCTTTGCTATTTGTGAACACGAAGTTCCCAACGACTATGCCCGTTATACCTCTTTCGCACTCAGGCATCTATTTGAAAAAAACGGTTTTGAGGTGATTTCCCAGCTTAAAACGGGCAATAGCGTTGAAACAGTTTTTCAACTCTGGATCATGTATATTCACCAGCATATCACCCCGGTTATCAGAAAGATACCCATTTTGCGTTCTGCCTTCAGGGTGATCACCTACTCCTGCAATAACCTGCTGGCGCTGTTGCTCAGTAAAATTTTGCCGGACAGGGACGATCTCTATCTGAATAATATTATTTTGTGCAGGAAAAAGCGTTCATCAGATCAATGACAATCGCCGTTATTTCCATGATCAGGGATCCCTGGGGAGGCAGTGAAGAACTCTGGTACCAGATGGCACAAAAAGCCCTCGCGGAAAAACACCGCGTAATACACCTTTCGTATGAGCATCCCGTCAGGCACAAAAAAATAACAGCGTTAATCGAAAAAGGTCTGCTGGAATACACTCGTCCCGGCTGGATCCCCCCCACAGCCGGAGCCTTCAAACGCCTGCTATACCTGGGCTTGAATTTTCTGCGCAAGAAGATTAAAAATCCCCTCCATAGCATCTCAAAACACAAACCCGAAGTAATTATTTATAACGGAACAGCCTACTCGATTTGTAACGAAAAGGCCTTACTGGCATACCTGAAGCAACAAAAAGAAGTCCGCCTTTTCATTATCGCGCATTATAATAACGATTCAGTACGCGACATCAGCGATTGGCAGTCATCGCTGGTAAAAACAGCTTATGCAAGGGCTGAAAAAGTATTGTTTGTTTCAGCAAGAAACCGTTTAACTGCTGAAAGACAGCTAGCCTGTAAAATCCCGAATGCCAGCATTATCCGCAATCCCGTAAATCTTCCGGAAACCGGGATCATTGCCTACCCGGCTACGGAAGGAACGATTCAAATGGCGATGATCGGAAACCTGGTAACCATTCATAAAGGACAGGATTTACTTTTTGAAGTACTGGGCAGTGAGGTATGGTTGCAGCGAAAATGGCAACTGAATATTTACGGAGTAGGTAAAGACAAAGATTACCTTACAGCATTAGCCAGGATGCTGAACATACAAGACAGGATTTTCTTTCATGGCAAAACGGATAATATTCGGGAAGTATGGCAAAAAAATGAAATCCTGGTCATGCCTTCTTTGATGGAAGGGATGCCTCTGGTCGTGGTGGAAGCAATGCTTTGCGGACGAACCTGTGTTGCCACAGACGTTGGCGGCATATCTGAATGGATAGAAGATAACAGATCCGGCTTTATTGCTGCTGCGCCTTCGGTCAATTGCATCGGGGAAGCGATGAACCGGGCCTGGGAAAGAAGAACTGACTGGGAAAAAATGGGTACCCTTGCCTTTTCAAAAGCCCTGGCATTATATGATAAAGATGCTGGCGGCACATTATTAAACCTTATTACGCACAATTGATGCCGGTAAAAAAATTACTGTTCATTTTTGGCACACGGCCGGAAGCTATTAAAATGGCACCGCTCATAAAAGAAGCGGCCGGCTACCCCGACAAGCTTTCTGTCAGTATCTGTATAACAGGTCAGCATAAAGAAATGCTATCCCAAATCATGCATTTTTTTCAGCTACAGGCCGATTATGATCTTGCGCTGATGAAGCCAAATCAAACGTTGTTTGATATTACTGCGGAATCCATCCGGAAACTGGAGGACGTGCTCGAAGATAATCAACCGGATATCATCCTGGTGCAAGGCGATACCACAACAGCCATGACTGGGGCCTTAGCCGGTTTTTATAAAAAAAAATCCGTGGCACATATTGAAGCAGGCCTCCGCAGTTATAATAAATATGCCCCATTCCCTGAAGAAGTTAACAGAAAGATAATCAGTACGATTGCAGACTTTCATTTTGCGCCGACGGAACAATGCAAAATAAATCTGGCTAAAGAAAATATATCCGATCACGTTTATGTAACGGGAAATACTGTGATTGATGCCTTGTTATGGGGTGTTGAAAAAGTGCGCAAAGACCCCTCTTGCGCCAAAGCCTTTTCCTTCCTTGACAAGCAGAAAAAGACCATTTTAGTAACGGCTCATCGAAGAGAAAGTTTTGGAGAACCGTTTGAACATATCTGTGAAGCCTTGCTGCAACTGGCCAATACATTTTCAGAAACAGAGATCGTTTATCCCGTTCACCTGAATCCCAACGTCCGGGAGGTGGTTTATAAAAAGCTGGGCAACCATTCCTCCATTCATTTGATCGAGCCGCTGGATTACCCACAATTATTGTGGATCATGGACAGAAGTTACCTTGTCATTACTGATTCCGGCGGCATCCAGGAAGAAGCTCCTTCATTAGGTAAGCCTGTACTGGTATTGCGCAATGTAACAGAACGAATGGAAGGCGTGAAAGCCGGCAATGCTATACTGGTGGGCACCTCAACAGAAAAAATTGTTGCAGAAGCCTCCCTTCTTTTATCAAATACAGCTGCCTATAAAAAAATGACAAACATCATCAACCCCTACGGAACAGGCGATAGCGCCAGGAAAATCATCTCTGTTTTATTAAATAATTAAGGATGACAGCACCGCTCATTTCCATTGTATTGCCCACGTATAATGGCGCTAACTATATCAGGACATCCATTGAAAGTTGTCTCCGTCAAACTTTCATCAATTTTGAACTCATCATCGTTAATGACTGCTCAACGGATCATACAGCAACAATCATTGAAGAATATGCCGCGGTTGATAACAGGATCCGGATCATTCACAACACACAAAATAAAAAGCTGCCGCTTTCCTTAAACGCAGGATTTGATGTGGCTAAAGGTAAATACCATACGTGGACATCTGACGACAACTATTACGCTCCGCATGCATTACAAACCTTACTTGACATACTTGAAACAAATCAAGATGCCGGCCTCGTGTATACTGATTATACCATCATTAATGATCAAAACGAAATAACCGGGAAACGAACCTTCAACAATATTTATGATAGTTTCACTAACTGGCTGGGGTGCGGAGCCTGTTTCTTGTACAGGGCAGAAATTTACGCTGCAATCAAAGGGTATAACCCCTCAGCATTTTTGATTGAAGACTACGATTTTTTTATGCGGGCTTTCCTGCAATTTAAATTTATTTATCACCCATCCCACGATTTGTATTTCTACCGTGAACATGAAGCTTCACTAACATCCACGCAAGGCGATATGGTCAATTATATCGCTAAAATGATGATCGAACGTCAAATGATAAACCTGGAAAAAAAACTTCCACCAGATCAGCTGGCCCTCTTGTACAGGAAAATGGCTGTGTTCAATGCAGTGCAGAAAAACAATACCCTAAAGTATAAAATGTACCTACAAAAACTTTGGAATCTGTCTAAAAAACAAGTGCTCGTTACAATCATCTACGTGCCGGCAGTAAAAGGCTGGAACAGTTTAAAAATCGGGTTAGCAGGAATTCTATTTGCCCTGAAATTACCTTTCGGAAAATAAAAAACAGAGAACATTATTTTTTATATTGAAACAGGCTGCCGGTCAGTTTTCGTACCTGGCCATTAATATCTTCCGAAAGTCGCAACCAGATAACGGGTAAACCAAAGCAAAGAGTAAAGAGCACGGAACGTGTGATTGTGTCAGCATAAATATTAGTCAGTTGCGGTACCAGCCGGCACAGGAAATAGGCAGCAAAGGCTATTAGAACCGCCAGCAGATTCGCCCTGGTA
>DASZPW010000282.1:0-12823 GCA_035550155.1 Chitinophagaceae bacterium
AATTGATCCATATCTTCTTTCCTGTTATCAGCAGCAAACGTATCATAAAAGGTTTGCCGGCTCATATCAGCGATCAGCTCAGCATCTTTCTTTGTTGCTTCCTGGATAGTAAGTATTGCCATTCTCCAAATTTACCGGTAAATATTTCAAACTTCTATTACTCTCATTGGCTTTACATTTGCAAAAAATAACTTGAGTACTGTGCATTATCCCATAATCATCATCGGCGGAGGGCCAATCGGATTGGCTTGCGGCATTGAAGCAAAAAATGCAGGCATCGATTATCTCATCCTGGAAAAAGGATGTCTCGTCAATTCACTTTACAATTACCCGGCGAATATGACGTTTTTTTCTACCTCAGAAAGATTAGAAATAGGCGGCATTCCCTTTGTGTCTAATAATGCCAAGCCAACAAGAACAGAAGCGCTGGAATATTATCGCAGGGTAACTCAGGCAGAACAACTCAATATCCATTTATTTGAAAAAGTAATGGAGGTAAAAAAACAAGAACCAAATTTCAAAAATCAAATTTCATATAATAAAAACCCGGTATCCAATTTTATTGTTGTTACTGATAAAACAAATTATACTGCCGATCATATCATCATCGCTACCGGTTTTTATGATATACCTTATTTACTAAATGTGCCGGGAGAAAATTTGCCGAAGGTGACTCATTATTATAAAGAGCCGCATTTCTATGCATTTCAAAAAGTGATCGTCGTTGGCGCTAATAATTCGGCAGTAGATGCTGCCCTGGAAACCTGGCGCAAGGGCGCTGATGTTACAATGATCATCAGGGGTAAATCTATTGGCGAACGAGTGAAGTATTGGGTGAAACCTGATATTGAAAACCGAATCAAAGAAGGTTCTATCAAAGCGTACTTTAATTCCGCCATCAAAGAAATAAAGGAGAAAGAAGTGTTGATACAAACTCCCGAAGGAATAAAATCTTTGGAAAATGATTGGGTAATCGCCATGACAGGTTATCAGCCGAATCTTGAGTTTTTAAGAAAAATAGGTATTCGTTTATCTGATGATGATGTGATGAAACCGGAAGTGGACGAAACGACTTATCAAACTAATATTCCCAATGTCTATCTTGCCGGTGTCATTTGCGGCGGTATGAATACTCATCGTCTTTTCATTGAAAATTCAAGAGAACATGCAGAGACGATCATAAAAACAATTCACCAGAATTATGAATAAATTAAACAAAATTCTCACTCTCTCTCCCTCTCACCCTCTCACTCTCTCACTCTCTCACTCTCTCAATTTCACTCTTCTTAGTTCCAGCAAATTCAAAGCATTTGGTTCAAAGCCTTTGACGTAAGGCTGAACAAACCGCACCACTTCATCATACCACAACGGGACTACCGGCGCATCACGGATCATCAATTGATCCGTCTGGCGATAAAGATCATAACGAATGGAATCATTATTCTCCGTCAAAGCTTTTTCAAACAACTGATCGAACTGTGGATTTTTATAACGGGTATAATTGGGCGGAGCCGGATTTTTAGAATAAAAAACTGACAAATAATTTTCTGCATCCGGATAATCGGCGATCCAGCTTCCACGGAAAAACAATGCTTTTGAATTAGCCGTCATGTCCAGCAACAATGATTTCTGAATTACTTCGACCTGTACCGGAATTCCTACTTCGCCTAATTGTTTGGCAATAAAATCTGCCATGTCTGAATAGATCGGGATCGTCAACAGTTTAACCACCGGCAATCCTTTCCCATCGGGAAAACCAGCTTCCGCCAGTAATTCTTTGCTTTTCGAAGGGTCGTATATATATCCTTTTACAATGGAAGAATCGAATGAAGGCAATCCCAAAGGAACAAAACCTGATTCTGCGGGAGTACCCAATGAATTGCGCAGATAGAGTACCATTTTTCTTCGATCAAATCCATAGTTGATCGCCTGGCGGATCTTTTTAAACCGCATCGGAGAATTTTTCACCAATTCATTAGTTGAGTCAACCAGTATCCCTAAATATTCAATATTGAGATACGGGTGTGTTTGCAATACGATCTTTCCCTCCCACTCTTTTCGCAGCGTTCCCATCTTGGTCAACACTTCATCTTTGAATGAAGCTTCAATGTCATTGATAAATTCTAATTGCTTCTCCCGGAACAATAAAAATTCAGTAGCCTTACTATCGTATAGAGAAATTTTGATGCCGTCAATATAAGGAAGCCGGTGGCCTAAACTATCTTTTTCAAAATAGTTTGGATTTTTCTTCATTACCACAGCCTGCCCTTCTTCCCACGCTACCAATTGAAATGGCCCGGTTCCCACGGGATGTCTGCGAAAATTTGTTCCATATTTTTCTACCGCTTCCTTCGGAACAATAGAACAATATTGCATGGAAAGAATTCCAAGGATCGGATTATAAGGGTGAATTAACCGAAGCTGAAAAGTGGAATCATCAATGATGTTGAAAGGTTGTAACGAATCCACTTTGCGATTGAAAATCCAGGAACCGGGGCTTGCGGTTTCTTTATCCATAATCCTGTAAAAACTGTATGCCACATCCGCAGCAACTAATTTTCTTCCTTTCCCATTGCTAAATACCGGGTCGTCATGAAAAAAAACATCGTTGCGTAAATGAAAGGTCCAGGTACGCCGGTCAGCAGAAACATCCCAGTTTTTCGCAAGCGACGGAACAATATTGAGATGCTGATCTACTTCTACCAGCGTATTATACAACTGGTGAACGACCCACATGATAGATTGGTTTTTGGCAAAAGCGGGATCGAGCGAAGCGATACCAGTGGTTTCATTATAATGAAAAATATTACGTTCCTTTTTATTTTTATTATAACAGGAAATCAGTAATCCGCAACTGATGATAAGCAACCAATATTTACCTTTAACACTCATTGTTTATATTGAACGACTAAATTTACATCTTCAAACCTGATTATGGCAAAATACATTCTTCGCAGCATTTGTACTTTATTTTTTATTTCATGCTCTATAAATTTTCTGCAGGCACAACCATTGGGCAGAAAAACCCAGTTCACTCACCAGGATACACTTCGGGGAACGATCGGCCCTGAAAGATCATGGTGGAATGTATTGCATTATGATATCACGATCGATCCTGATTATACTGCAAGATCTATTTCAGGAAAAACTGTTATCGAATACAAAGTGGTGCAGGAAAATCATTCCGATTATATGCAGATCGATCTGCAGCAGCCATTAAAGATCGATGAGCTTTTTTATGACGGTAAAATGTATATCAATTATCCTGCAAAACCTTATTATAATGAAGGAAACGTCTGGCACATCCCCTTGCCCAAGGCTGCATTGAATTCAATTCATACTATTGGCATCGTTTACCATGGCAATCCACGCATTGCAGTCAACCCGCCCTGGGATGGCGGCTGGATATTCACTAAGGATCAGTTAGGCCGTCCCTGGATGACGGTGGCCTGCCAGGGTCTTGGAGCCAGCGTTTGGTATCCCTGCAAAGATCATCAGAGTGATGAGCCGGATAGCGGAGCCACACTTCACATTATTGCTGCAGATACTTTGGCAGCTGTAGGCAATGGAAGATTGACGAATAAAAAAAATAATAATAACGGTACCACTACATGGACATGGAAGGTGGTGAATCCTATCAATAATTATGATATCATACCCTATATCGGCAAGTACGTAAACTTTACAGATACAATGATGGGAGAAAAAGGAAAATTGGATCTTAGTTACTGGGTGTTGGATTATAATTTGGAAAAAGCCAAAGAGCAATTCGGAAAAAATGTAAAAGCGATGTTACATTGCTTTGAATACTGGTTGGGGCCCTATCCTTTTTATGAAGACAGTTACAAATTGGTTGAATCGTCTCATCTTGGCATGGAACATCAAAGTGCTGTGGCCTATGGAAATCACTACATGAATGGTTATTTGGGAAGAGATCTGTCCGGCAGCGGCTGGGGATTGAAATGGGATTATATCGTCGTTCACGAAAGCGGACATGAGTGGTTTGGCAACAACATCACGAGCAATGATGTCGCTGACATGTGGGTACATGAAGGCATCACCGATTATACCGAAACACTTTTTGTAGAATGTCAATATGGAAAAGAAGCCGCAGATGAATATACACAAGGATTACGAAGAACGATCAGGAATGATAAACCTATAATCGGGCCTTACGGAGTGAACCAGGAAGGAAGCGGCGACATGTATAATAAAGGAAACAACCTGATGCATACTATCCGGCAAGTGATCAATGATGACGAGCTTTTCCGGAAAATTTTAAGAGGATTGACACAAACATTTTATCACAAGACAGTGGATTCAAAAGATATTGAAGCCTACATCAGCAAAGAATCCGGAAAAGATCTCTCTAAAATTTTTGATCAGTACTTAAGAAACACAAAAATTCCGGTGTTGGAATATAAGGTCAATGGACAAATGCTTTCCTATCATTGGACAAATTGTATGGATGGATTCAATATGCCGGTACGGCTTGCCAATGATCCAAAAGTTTGGCTGAACCCGTTAACAGAATGGAGAGAAACGCCGTTGACTGATGATATCAAAGATGGATTGCAGGTAGATAAAAATTTCTACATCACTGTAAAAAAAGTGGAATAGCAATAATCTGCTGACTATTCACCATTCATTATCTTTACTTCATGAGCGATATCCGAAGGCAAAGTATAATTTCCTCAGTGGTGATCTATTTTGGCTTTGCAATTGGTTTGCTGAATACTTATTTGTTTACCAAGCAGGGACTTTTTACTGAAGAACAATACGGCCTTACAGGAATTTTCATCGCCATTGCTATTATGATGACGGCGTTGGCTGGTTTGGCAATGCCTTCTTACATTTTCAAATTCTACCATTATTATAATGATAATCTTCCTCCGAAGAAAAATGATATGCTCACCTGGTCGCTATTTATCAGCAGCATCGGGTTTGTGTTGGTATTGGTCACCGGTATTGCATTTAAACATTTGGTAGTTCGGAAATTCGGTGGCAATTCTCAATTACTGGTCACTTATTATTATTGGCTTTTCCCAATGGGTTTTGGTCTCACTGTATTCACAGTGCTGGAAGCCTATGCCTGGAATCTTGGCAAATCTGTTTTAACCAATTTTTTGAAAGAGGTACAATGGAGAATTTTCACCACCATCTTCATTGTGCTGTTTGCCATGAACATCATCAAAGATTATTCTTTATTTATCAAATGTTTTGCATTCGCTTATCCCTGCATTGCGGTCACTCTTTTCATTTACCTTGTAGCGACCAAAAAGGTCCATTTTACATTCAATGTAAGCAAGGTCACCAGGAGATTCCGCAAAAAGATATTTGCCCTTTGCCTTTTCATTTATTCCGGCACTTTTATTTTCACTTTGTCACAGGTGTTCGATACGTTCGTGATCGCTTCTTTGAAAGGATTGGATAAAGCCGGCATTTATACATTGGCTGCAGTAATGAGTAATGTGGTGCAGGCGCCGCAACGGGGCATTATCGCTGCATCCATTCCGCATTTAGCAAAAGGTTGGAAAGAAAAAAATATTTCGTTGCTGCAAAGAGTGTATCAGCGCTCCTCGCTAAACCTGCTTATTTTTTCTTGTGGGCTCTTCTTATTGATCTGGATGAATTTCGCCGATGGCGTAAAAGCATTTGGATTGAAGCCGGACTACCTCGATGCTTTGGATGTTCTTTTTTTACTCGGCCTGACAAGGATCGTTGACCTCGGCACCGGTGTAAATGCCCAGATCATCGTTACTTCCAATTACTGGAAATTTGAATTATTCAGCGGTTTGGTCCTGCTCAGCCTGATGCTTCCGCTTACTTATTTTTTGACAAAAGAATACGGCATCATCGGGCCTGCAATTGCCAATTTAATTTCTATCAGCGTGTATAATTTGATCCGCATTATTTTTCTTTGGGCAAAATTCAAACTCTTTCCTTTTACACTACCCAGCATTTATACCTTGATGCTTGCAGCTGCCAGCTATGGAATCTGCTATTTTGCATTGCATTCCATGCATGGTTTAACCGCTATTATTTTGCGCAGTGTACTTTTTATAATTCTTTATGCGGGTGCAGTACTCTATTTCAATTTGTCCCCGGATGTGAAACCGGTTATGGAAACAATAAGGAAAAGATTGAAGATTTAAGATCGAAGATTTTTAATTAACTGCAATTGCACGCCCCGCTCCTACAAGATGTTTTACATAATACGGGTCATACATATCGCTGATTGTGACACCGCCTGAACTGGAGGCCTGAACGAATTTATTATTCTGAAGATAAATACCCACATGCGTCACGCCTCTGATATTGCGGCGGGTATGAAAGAATAAAAGATCACCTTCTTTAAGCTCCGTGGTAGATATGCGTTTCGTCGAAGTATATTGATATTTCGAAGTGCGGGGTAATGTTACTCCATATACCATTGCAAAAAGCGATTGAACGAAAGCAGAACAGTCAACTCCATTTTTGGTGGTACCGCCTAACCTGTAAGGAGTACCATACCAGTCATCAATGTATTCGTACAATTTTACATTCTGAATTTGCGACGGATCTGTATTCAGCATCGTCGCATATTTTGTTTGCAACGCAAACGCTGCTGAGGAGCTTTCATTTTCCAGCTCATTCTCTTTACCGGATACATCGCCGGAAGGTCCCGGTTGCTCTACCGGTTTGGGAACAACCACTTCATCACGCTGAGGCCCTTTGGCTTGTTTAGTTGGTATTGTCTGCTTAGCAGTCTGCGATGTACTTGCAGAAATATCATCCAGAAATTTTACCTCTTTATTTTTTTGAGGTGGTGGATCCTGAACGGTTGCCGTTGAAGTAGTAGGAACAATTTGTTTATTGCCGGAAAAGTCAATTTGTTTCAAGGCGCTGCAGCTACCCAGAAGCAATATCATCGATATGGCGGGAATAAATTTCTTTACCATATTGGTTCCTTTAGGTGGATTCAAGGGGTAACTTCGGAATTTTGCAAAACTAAACCCAATTTTCCAGAATGTGAATATTATTTAAACGAAATTTGAGGTTGTATATTGCCGGTTTCTTTTATTTGCTTTTAAACGAAGGAATTAGATTCTGCGAGTTATGAAATTTTCACATTTACATGTACATACCCAGTTCTCGCTGCTTGATGGAGCCGCTTCTATTCAAAGCCTCTACAAAAAAGCGATCGAAGACGGAATGCCTGCATTAGCTATCAGCGATCATGGAAATATGTTCGGCGTTTTTGAATTTGTTGCAGAAGCATACAAACACAAAGACGAAAATGGAAAACCCAAAGTAAAACCCATTGTCGGTTGTGAATTTTATATCACGTACAACCGCCACGTCAAAACATTTACAAAAGATCAGAAAGATCCGAGGCATCACCAGATATTACTGGCAAAAAATGAAACTGGCTATCGCAATTTGGTGAAACTGACCTCGCTTGGTTTCATTGAAGGCATGTACAGCAAATATCCCCGCATTGACAAAGAATTAATTCTTCGCTATCATGAAGGATTGATCGCTACTACCTGCTGCCTCGGCGCCAGTGTTCCGCAAGCCATTTTGAAAAAAGGTGAAGAAGAAGGAGAAAATGAATTCAAATGGTGGTTGAATATTTTTCAGGATGATTATTATGTGGAATTGCAGCGACACGGATTGCCGGAACAGGAGAAAGTGAATAAAGTTTTGCTAAAATTTGCAAAGAAGTATAATGTAAAAGTTATCGCCAGCAATGACTCCCATTATGTGGATCAAAGTGATTTTACCGCACATGATATTCTGCTTTGCATCAACACAGGAGAAAAACTGGCTACTCCTGCCATCCGTGAATTTGCAGACGACGATGTCCATATGAAAGATAGGCGGTTCGCATTTCCAAACGATCAGTTCTATTTCAAGACCACAGCAGAAATGAGTAAAAACTTCAGCGATCTTCCTGAAGCTATTGATAACACGAATGAAGTGGTGTCGAAGATCGAACTGCTGGATCTGAAGAGAAATATTTTATTGCCCGCATTCCCCATACCCGAAGAATTTAAAACTCATACAAAAGAAGAAAAGATCGGGAAAGATGTGGTGACTCCAGAATCGCTGAATCAATGGGAATACCTGAAACACCTGACGTATGAAGGAGCGAAAAGACGGTACAGCGAGATCACTGATGAATTGCGGGACCGTATCGAATTCGAATTGTTTACGATCAAAACAATGGGCTTTGCCGGATACTTTCTCATTGTAAGTGACTTCATAAGAGCCGGAAGAAGCCAGGGAGTATATATTGGCCCCGGCCGTGGTTCAGCCGCAGGTTCAGTTGTAGCGTATTGCATCGGTATCACGAATATTGATCCCATAAAATACAATTTGCTGTTTGAACGATTTTTGAACCCCGATCGTAAATCGATGCCTGATATCGATACGGATTTTGATGACGAAGGAAGACAAAAGGTGATCGACTATGTTGTAGAAAAATATGGTAAGAACCAGGTGGCACAGATCATCACTTACGGTACTATGGCAGCGAAGATGAGTATTAAGGATGTGGCCCGTGTGATGGATCTTCCATTGCCGGAATCAAATGCGTTGGCAAAATTGGTTCCGGAACGACCCGGTATTGAATTAGGAAGATTGTTACATGCTCCAATGAAAGCAAAAGAGGGTGAAAAGTCATTGGAAGAAAAAGAAGGATTAGGAAATGATGATGCAGAAAATATTAAAAAACTCAGGGAAATCTATAATAAAAAAGATGCTATTGAAAGCAAAGTGTTGCATGAAGCAGAACGCCTGGAAGGTTCTGTGAGAAATACCGGAATTCATGCCGCAGGTATCATCATTGCTCCGAAAGATCTGACAGAATTAATTCCTGTTTGTACGGCAAAAGATTCTTCATTATGGGTGACGCAAATTGAAGGAAATATTATTGAAGATGCCGGTGTGATCAAGATGGATTTCTTAGGATTAAAAACTCTGACCATCATTAAAAATGCGCTGGATCTTATC
Organism: Chitinophagaceae bacterium; assembly: GCA_035550155.1. Classification (GTDB taxonomy): domain Bacteria; phylum Bacteroidota; class Bacteroidia; order Chitinophagales; family Chitinophagaceae; genus UTBCD1. The sequence continues at coordinate 8,998 of DASZPW010000282.1, forward strand.
AAACAAAATCACGGAGTAGATATTGATATTGACAAAATCCCATTGGACGATAAAAAAACTTTTGAATTATATCAGCATGCTGCTACGATCGGTACGTTCCAATTTGAAAGCCCCGGCATGCAAAAATATTTGCGTGAATTAAAGCCGGATAAACTGGATGATCTTATTGCGATGAATGCCTTGTATCGTCCGGGGCCGTTAGCGTACATTCCAAATTTCATTGAACGTAAAAATGGACGGGAGCCCATCACGTATGATCTTCCCGAAATGGAAGATATTTTGAAAGAAACATACGGTATCACCGTGTACCAGGAGCAGGTTATGTTGCTGGCGCAAAAATTAGCCGGTTTCAGCAAAGGCGATGCGGATGTGCTGCGCAAAGCCATGGGTAAAAAACAAAAATCGGTGCTGGATAAAATGAAAGCACAGTTCATTGAAGGCGCTACGGAAAAATTATATCCACCGGAAAAATTGGAAAAGATCTGGACGGACTGGGAAGCATTTGCTCAATATGCATTCAATAAGTCTCACTCTACCTGCTATGCATATGTGGCTTATCAAACCACCTATCTGAAAGCTCATTATCCGTCGGAATATATGGCTGCAGTGTTGAATCATGCCGGAAGTATTGAGAAGATCACCTTCTTCATGGAAGAATGTAAACGCATGGGATTAAAAGTGCTGGGGCCTGACATCAATGAATCACACAAAGGTTTCGCCGTGAATAAAGCAGGTGAAATTCGTTTTGGCCTTGGCGGTTTGAAAGGTGTAGGCGAAGCTGCTGTGGAAAGTATCATAGAAGAACGAAACAAGAATGGCCATTTTAAAACCATTTTTGATTTGATCAAACGTATTAATCAAAGGACGGTCAATAAAAAAACATTGGAAAGCTTAGCGTACGCAGGAGCTTTTGATTGTTTTCCTGAATTACACCGGGCACAATATTTTTATACACCACCGGATGAGACTGCTACTGGTTTGGAACGCATCATTCGTTTTGGACAGATTTATCAAACACAATACGTTTCATCAGCCAATACGCTATTCGGTGAACTTCCAATGATGGATGATATTGTTCCGCCAAGAATTCCGGATTGTCCACCCTGGCCGTTGATCGTACAATTAGATCATGAAAAAGAAGTAACCGGCATGTTCCTCAGCGGTCATCCGCTGGATCATTACAAATTTGAGATACAACATTACGGCGTCACTACCCTGGCCGACTTCAATGATTTCAAAGAAGCGATCAACATGAATCCAAATCCGAACAGAATGTTTCGACTGATCGGATTGGTATCAGAAGCACAGCATAAAATTTCCCGCCAGGGAAATAAGTACGGCAATTTTATCATAGAAGATTATTCAGGAAAAACAACGCTCTTGTTATTCAGCGAAGATTATATGAAGTTCACCCCGATGCTGCAACAGGGAAACACAGTTTTCATCATCGGCTTTTTCAAACAGCGGTACAACCGGGATGAATTTGAATTTAAAGTAGTGAATGTATCGCTGGTTGAAACCATGAAACGTCACCTGACCAAACAATTGAATATTGAAGTACATCCGAAAAACATCAATGAAGAAATGATCCGTTTCGTAGAAAAGAACATGAAAGAATTTCCCGGCGGCGCTACATTAAAATTTACCGTAACAGAACCCAGGAACAACTGGCAGATCAGTCTCGTATCGCTGAGCAATGGTTTTGAAATGAATAATGAAATGATCGATTTTCTTCAGCAAAGGCCCGAGTTGGATGTGCAGGTGATCACGGCTTAACAAAACACTTAAGTCGCTTTGTCAGCAACCTGACCGAAACAATGACAAGTTTTACACAACTTTGTGCCAGCGTTGCTTGTTATTTGGGCAGGACTTAAATTTGCAGTCCTCATCTATAAAAACTTAAAATAAATACAAATGGCAAAAGAATTTAATGATGCAAACTTTCAAACTGAAGTACTTTCTTCGGATAAGCTAAGCGTAGTCGATTTCTGGGCTGAGTGGTGCGGACCTTGCCGTGCTATCGGACCTATTATCGAAGACCTTTCCAAGGAATACAATGGAAAAGTGAACGTAGGTAAAGTAAATGTGGATGTGAACCCACAGGTATCCATGAATTATGGTATTACTTCAATTCCTGCTATCCTGTTTTTCAAAAACGGACAGTTGGTAGATAAATTGATCGGCGCACAACCGAAAGGAAATTTTGTAAAAAAGATCGAAACTCATTTGAGTTAAAAAAGTCATTGCAAATGAAAAGTGCCACGATTTCAAACCGTGGCACTTTTTTTATGAATAGCAATTAATGTTTGATTTCTCCATCCATGCTCAGGCTATGTTTATGTTTGAACATTATGCTAAAGAAAAATGCAACAACCAATGCATAGACCGAAAAAGTAAGCCAGATGCCATGCCAGTCACTATTGCCATCCGGTAAAATGAAATATTTTCCAATTATATAACCGCTGATCTTACTTCCAAGGAAAGCTCCTACTCCGTTTGTCATCATCATAAAAAGCCCCTGGGCGCTGGAACGGATGCTGGTGTCTGTTGTAGTTTCAACAAACAAAGAACCGGAGATATTGAAGAAGTCAAATGCCATTCCATATACGATACAAGAGATAATGATCATGGCTGTTCCGGCAAAGGACGGATCACCGTAAGCGAACAAACCGAAACGAAATACCCATGCCAGCATGGACATCAGCATCACCTTTTTGATCCCGAATCTTTTCAGGAAAAAAGGAATGGTGAGAATAAACAAGGTTTCTGACATCTGCGAGATCGAAAGAATGATAGTAGAATATTTTACGACGAAAGAATCTTTGTACAGCGGGTTTGCGCCAAAACCACTCAAAAAAGAATCTCCATACATATTGGTCAGTTGCAATGCGGCTCCCAGCATCATTGAAAAAACAAAAAACAAAGCCATCTTATAATTTCCAAATAACTTAAATGCTTTCAATCCCAACTGTTCAATGATGCCGGCGTCTTTCGAAATAGATTTTGGCGGCGGACATTTCGGTAATGTAAATGCAAATATCCCGAGCAGAATAGCTGCAACTGCTCCAATAATAAACTGATTTGAATTTGCTTTGCTACCGGATAAATTCGTGGTCCACATGGCAACTATAAAACCGATAGTACCCCAAACACGTATTGGTGGAAATACTTTCACCACATCAAAGCCATCTCTTTTCAAAATGGTATAGGCAATGGAATTGGACAAAGAAATCGTGGGCATGTAGCAGATCATGGCGCCAAGAATCACATAATACAAAGTATCCGGATCACTTACTTTCGGAACATATAAAAGTATTAATCCGTAAACAATTTGAAGAATGCCGTAAAGTTTTTCCGCATTCATCCATTTATCCGCAATGATGCCGGTAAGCGGCGGCATAAAAATCGAAGATATTGCCAGGGTTGAAAAAATAGCGCCAAACTGGGGAAAGGTCCATCCTTTCGCATTCAGACAATAAGTTCCGATCGTGATCAGCCAGGCTCCCCATACAAAAAATTGAAAAAAACTGAGAATGGTAAGCCGAAATTTTATACCCATCATGCAGGTTTTTGGTTACAAACAGGGAAGATAAGGATTTTTTGAAGTTGAAAATTTTACGCATTCACCAAACTACGATGACGTAAATTTGCAGTCACATTAAACATTGAAGTATGAATGAGACTTTGGATCGGCAGCTCATTGCCGAAAGCAGCCTGGCAAAAGAACTACATCCTATCGCAGAAAAAGTAAAAGCCGGCGAACGTATCAGCGATGAAGAAGGTTTGTTATTATTTGAAAAAGGAAGTTTATCCTTCGTTGGCAGTC
>DASZPW010000283.1:0-5908 GCA_035550155.1 Chitinophagaceae bacterium
CAATGGCAATGGTAACGGAAATGGAAATGGAAATGGCAGCGGAAATAATATAACACCCACTGACCCTGCCGTGGCTAATACAATTGGTTTTTTCCTGAATGACTGGTCGCCAAAAAGTTTTACGATCCCATCTTATGCCGATACAACACTTCCTTCGGGATCAGCTACGGCTTCTGTTATTATTGATGCATCAACAATTATTACAAAAATCCCGAAATCGGTTTTTGGACAAAATTCCAATAGTTGGATGGGACAAATTGTTACAGTTCCCACGTTAATGACAAATATTAATAATCTTCATGCAGGCGTTATACGTTTTCCCGGTGGCAGCATCAGTGATATGTATTTCTGGAATAAACCATACAATACTCCGCCTCCTGATGTTCCATCTCAATTGCTGGATGCTAATGGCTTTGCATCAGCTGCAGGTTATTGGGGTGGGATGACAAATGACAGCTGGACAATTTCAATAGATAGTTATTATCAGTTGCTGCAACAGACAGGAAACAACGGAATGATCACAGTGAATTACGGATATGCACGATATGGGACAAGTGCAGATCCTGTAGCTGCAGCAGCACATCTTGCTGCTGATTGGGTTCGCTATGATAATGGCAGAACAAAATATTGGGAGATAGGGAATGAATGTAACGGCACCTGGGAAGCCGGGTATAGAATTAACACAGCCACAAACAAAGATGGACAACCGCAAATTATTACCGGAGCTCTATATGGACAGCATGTAAAAGTGTTTGCAGATTCAATGCGAAAGGCTGCACAGGAGATCGGTAAAACGATTTATATCGGCGCTTATTTGTTAGAAGCACAACCTCAATCCTGGCAAACTGCAACTGATCAATCATGGAATTCCGGCGTGTTGGCGCAAAGTAACAACACAGCGGATTTCTACATTATTCATAGTTATTATACTCCATATCAGACCAACTCAAATGCAGATGTTATTCTGAATTCTGCAGTAGATAATACATCTGCCATAATGAACTACGTACAGTCAAGCATCAACAGCGCCGGAGCAACTATGAAACCAATTGCATTGACTGAATGGAATATAAATGCAGAAGGCTCGCTGCAAAAAGTCTCTTACATCAATGGAATGCATGCAGCCATATTATTGGGAGAGGCAATAAAAAATAAATACGGCGAAACAAGCCGCTGGGATCTCGCCAATGCGTGGGATAATGGTAATGACCACGGCTTGTTTAATATTGGCGACGAGCCCAATGTCAGCATTTGGAATCCTCGTCCTGCATTTTATTATATGTATTATTTTCAAAAAATGATTGGCGATAGATTGTTAAGAACAACGACAACTGCGAATATATTAGCGTATGCCTCTTCATTTACTTCCGGGGAAAAAGGAGTTATATTAGTTAATAGAAGTACCGATTCGCAAATAGTTCAGGTCACGTTACAAAATGCCTCGGTCGGCAATCGTTTTTATTGGTACACTCTGACCGGAGGAACCGACAATGGAGAATTTTCTGGGAAGGTTTTTGTCAATGGAAAAGGACCAGATCAGCCTTCCGGCGGGCCGGCCACATCGTATACATCTTTGAAAGCTTATTCTTCAAGCACTCAAAATGGGATCAAAATTGGAATGCCGCCCCGTTCGGTGGTTTATGTTGTTATCGATAAACAATAACAAGTATGAAGAAAAATATTATGGTTGTTGCTGTCTTTTCCATTTTTATTTTATCGCTACTGGCAACGGTTACTGCTAATGCAAATATTATTTTACCGGCTGTGATCGGAAACAATATGGTACTGGAGCAAAGATCATCGGTGAAATTATGGGGATGGGGAAATCCAACAGAAAAAGTTTTGGTCACAAACTCATGGGATGGTAAGACAGATTCTACAGTCGTTACTGCAAATGCAAAATGGGAAGTGATGATCAATACACCAGTTGCAGGAGGGCCATATACGATAACTATTAAAGGTTACAATACTATTGTTCTGGAAAATGTTTTGATCGGTGAAGTATGGATATGTTCGGGTCAATCAAACATGGAGTATAGCTATTATTGGGGCCTGCCGCAAATGAATGCAGATTTACCTGCGATTGCCAATTCAAATATTCGCTTTTTCAAAATTCCAAGAACAACTGCCGAATATCCGCAGGATGATTGCAAGGCTCAATGGGAGCAATGCGATTCAAATACTGTGAAATCTTTTAGCGCAGTTGGTTATTATTTCGGAAAAAAAAAATAAATAGTGAATTGAATGTTCCGATCGGGCTCATTGATGCAAGTTGGGGAGGCACACCCGCTGAAACCTGGACACCCGCTGAACTTGTAAACAATGATCCTGTTTTGAAACAGGCTGCTCTCAAACAAACTTTTTCTAGCGGTTGGCCCATAAGTCCCGGTTATACTTATAATGGGATGATCGCACCATTAACCAATTATTCCATTGCAGGAACTATTTGGTATCAGGGCGAAAGTAATACCGGCACTGCAGCAACTTATTATCATTTGTTCAGTACAATGATAAATGCCTGGAGAGAAAAATGGAATAAACAGTTCCCTTTTTATTATGTTCAAATAGCTCCGTACAGGTATGGTAATAAAAACATAGCTGCATTACTTCGGGAGGCGCAATTAAAAACTCTTTCGCAGGCCAACGTAGGCATGGTAGTCATTACAGATCTGGCAGATGATACAACAAACATTCATCCTAAAGATAAACGTGATGTGGGATTCAGACTTGCGAACCTTGCTCTGGTGGATACGTATGGATATACTTTACCCGGGGTAAAAAGTCCGGAATACAAAAGCATGGAAATTGAAAATGGGAAGGTCGTTATTTCTTTTAACAATGCGGATAGTGACTTAACAATAAAAGGAGAAGCAGTTACTGGGTTATTAATAGGTGGATCAGATAAAAAATTTTACCCGGCTCTTGCGGAGTTTAAACAAAGCAAAATGATCGTGTGGAGTGATAAAGTTCAGAAGCCCGTGGCTGTTCGTTATGCATTCAGCAATACTGCTGTCGGAAATATTTTTAATAAGAAGGGCATTCCTCTTGGTCCATTTCGTACTGATGAATGGGAGGTAGATACTTCAAAAGAATAAATAATTCTTATTCATTTAAAATTCAGAATAGAAATGAAAAAATGGATCAGCGGATTATTGGCGCTTAGTTTCATTTCACTGTTGCATGCTCAACCGGTGAAATTGCACGGGCAACTTTCCGTCAGCGGAACACAGTTAGTAGATCAGAAAGGAGAAACTGTTGTGCTCAGAGGAATGAGTTTTGGTTGGCATAACTTCTGGCCACGTTTTTATAATGCAGATGTAGTTCATTGGTTGTATAAAGACTGGGATTGTTCGGTAATTCGGGCGGCCATGGGAGTTGAGCCTGACAGTGGGTATCTTAAAGATCCTGCATGGTCCGAAAACAACATCAAAGCAGTGGTTGATGCTGCGATAAAAGAAGGTGTTTATGTAATTATTGACTGGCATAGTCATAATATAAATATGCCGCAGGCAAAAGATTTTTTTATTGAAATGGCAAAAGAATATGGTTCCTATCCGAATGTCATCTACGAACTATTCAATGAACCTGACTATGAATCGTGGGCTGAAGTCAAAGCGTATGCGGTTGAAATAATTACTGCTATCCGTGCAATTGATCCAGATAATATCATCCTGGTTGGAAGTCCTCACTGGGATCAGGATATCAATCTACCTGCAAATGATCCTATCATCGGATTTAAAAATATAATGTACACGATGCATTTTTATGCTGCTACTCATAAGCAATGGCTTCGGGACAGAACCGATTCTGCATTGCAAAAAGGTTTGCCGGTCTTTATTTCCGAATCTGCTGGTATGGAAGCAAGTGGCGACGGAAAGATTGACGATGAAGAATGGAAAAAATGGCTGGATTGGGCGGAGAAAAATAAATTAAGCTGGGTCGTATGGTCCGTATCAGATAAAAATGAGACTTGTTCCGTATTGAAAAAAAGTGCAAGCAGCAAAGGAAATTGGATTGAAAGCGATCTTAAGGAGTCAGGAATTAAAAGCCGGGATTATATCAGGTATTTTAATTCAAAATGATCCTAACGGCATTCGAATCTTAACCAATCCGATTTAAAAAACAACTTTTTTTCTCCGTATAAATTACTAGGTAACCAGCTACTCTTTTACAGACTTTAATTCTGCTGATACCCATTCTTGGTGGCCACTTTTCTGAAACTTTAATTATGGGCTAAACACTTCTGGATAATTTGATTTTTTTAAGTCAATAATAGTTTGTTTGACACTCAAACTATTTTTTGGACAAGACATGTCGCAGCTGCCGTTTTTGCTTATGCCATTAGCACCAATAATAATACCTTGAAAGAGTGGGTCAATTATTCTCTTACGGAATTATTACGCCTGAAAGATGAATTGCTCAGTCCCACTTTTGCGGATATTTCACAGGCAGCAAATGATAATATCGCAAACCTTGCACCTTATAATATCACTGCTGCGGTGCTTACAGATTTAAACACCACTATCGGCCAATACTCTCTTAGTGTAGCTGCTCCCCGCATTGCGGTCTCTCAACGAGCCACATATAAAACAACGATCAAAAATTTATTTAAAGATGGCGATGATATTTTGAAAAAGCAGATGGATAAAATTGCATTGCAATTCAAAGAATCTAATCTGGAATTTTACACTACCTATTTAAACAATAGAGTTATTCTCGATGCAGGTACGTCCACAACGCAGGCAGATGGGATCATCACACAAACCGGAACAGAAACAGCCATCAGTGGAGTAGCAGTGCGGGTAATCGGTCAATCATATTCGGCCAGTTCCGATGGTTCAGGAAATTACAAAGTAAAAATCCCGATACCCGGAACATTCAGCATCAAATTTTCCAAATCAGGATTTGCTGATAAGACGATAGACAATGTTGAAATTACTTTATGTAAATCCACTTCCCTCGATGTTCAGTTGGATGCGGCATAAATAATTCATGAAGGTTTCGTAGAGTTAAGGGTGACAGATGCCTTGCTTTTGCGGGGCATCTTTTTTTTAATTCAGTTTTCATCAACAATTACAATTTTAATATATCAGATATAGGAGTGATTAGATCCTGATGAATTCAATATGATGAAACTTTCTTAAGGTCTGAATTACAAAAAATAAAAATCCCCGCTAATCAATTATTTGCGGGGATTCTTTGTGTACTGAGCTGTACTAAAACTGTTTTATGTAGCCCGTACGGGATTCGAACCCCGCATTTATGATTTTAATTTCTCGAAAACTATATATCAATTTTTTTAAAAAGGTGAAACTTAGGTGAAACACCAGGTTCGAATCCCTTTAGGATTCACCTGAAAGAGCTTTTGTGAAGGTAGATTTTTTTAGAAACAACACTAAAATATTTTTGAACATTACTTTTTTGAAATGATTCTGGTTTTTTATCAACATTAACTTTTCCAAAGAAATTAATTCATTACAGAATTAACCACCTTGTTTCAGCACAGTTCTCAAATATGTCTTTTTATCGATCGTTATCTTGATATGATAAGCTCCATTTGCATATTTTGTCAAATTAATTAACCTGACATAGTTATTGACATTTGCCCTTGTATCATCAACGAATAAAGCCTGTCCTAATAAATCATAAACCTCAACATTTATTTCTTTGTTTATTACGCCTACTGCTGTTAAATAGAACATACCGCCCGAAGGATTCGGGACTACCTTGATTTGAAATTGATTGTCCGGATTAATCACAAGTGTTGCGACAGATACAACAACATTCAATGTTTGGATACTACCGGCACCGCAGCTATTTGTAGCACTTACAGTCAAAGAATAATTTCCAGCAGTTGACCAGGTTATTGTGACCAGGTTAGTGTTTTGTCCACTGATTATGGAACCAC
>DASZPW010000284.1:0-4122 GCA_035550155.1 Chitinophagaceae bacterium
ATCATCCACCGATTTATAATTGAATTTTGCATCAGGAGTTTACTGATTTGCAGATTTTGCAACTAGCTTTAGTGGTGAGTTGGACACCATCAGGATAATGAAAGCGCAGCTCTCCTTAACCGAAGGGTTGCGTTTTTGCAATTGCGTAACCGATCACCTATTTAATAAATTATCTTAACTTTCCTTAGTGGCAGTTCGGGCAGCAGGTTTTGCAAAATCAATCACCCTAAACTACAATGGCATCTTCACAGGCACAGGAATTTTTGTTCCAGCGCATTAAGGAACTGCTCCCTCCTCATGTTTCATTGGTGGATGCTGTCGCTGAAACCCTTCATGTAAGTTCTGATAGTGCGTATAGAAGAATAAGGGGTGAAACTCTTATGGTGCTGGATGAAGTAAAGGAACTATGCCAGTATTATAAAATATCACTGGATCAATTGCTGGATGTAAAAAGTGGTTCTATTCTTTTTCAAAATGTACGGATCAATATTCATACATACACTTATGAAACCTACCTGGGCGACCTGCTGAAACAGGTGCAACATGTGAATAGCTTTATACAAAAAGAGATCATTTACCTGACAAAGGATGTCCCCATTTTTCATAATTTTTATTTTAAACCACTGATCGCATTCCGCTACTTTTTCTGGATGAAATCCATTCTTCAAAAGCCTGAGTTTGCCGACAAAGAATTTGAACTGAATTGTGTGCCATTGGAAGTTGAAGAGATGAGCCGTGAGCTGGTCAGAGCTTATGGAAAGATCCCTTCGACAGAGATCTGGAATACTGAATGTATCAACAGCGTCATTTCCCAGGTAGAATTTTATAAAGATTCCGGATATTTTTCTTCGGCAAAAGATATTAAAACAATTTATGAATCCCTGGAAGAAACATTTCTTCATTTAAAAAACCAGGTGGAATATGGTTGCAAATTCATGCCGGATGAAAACCCCGCTACAAAAAAAAGTAATTTCAAATTCTTTTACAACCGGGTGGTTCTGGGTGATAATACAATTATGGCTGTAACAGACCGGGTCAAAACCGTTTTTCTGAATTATGATGTGTTGAATTATATGATCACGAGAGATGAATCCTTTTGCGGTCCATGCTATAACGATCTCCAAAATCTAATGAAAAAGTCCACACTCATCAGCCAGACCAGCGAAAAACAACGAAATATTTTTTTCGGGATCATGCTTGCAAAAATCAATGATAGAATAAAAACCCTTTAACCATTGAGACTATGGATACAGAAGAATTACAACAAAAAATTTTTGCTGAGATCAAACGAAAGATAGGGGAGAATACTTCAGCAGCCGATGAAATTGCGAAGCTGCTGGAGATAAGTTCCGACAGCGCTTATCGCCGTATCCGTGGGGAAAAAACCATCTCGTTAGATGAACTGTATAAGTTGTGCACTCATTACAAGATCTCGCTGGACCAGATGATGGAAATACAAACCGGATCATTTCTTTTCCAGGGCCAGTTACTTGATAGTAAAACCTATCGCTATGATGAATACCTTATGACAACACTGCATTGGCTGGCCTATTTTAATAGCTTTAAGGAAAAAGAATATTATTACCTGTGTAAAGACATGCCGATCTTTCATCATTTTTATTTTCGGGAGCTGGCATCATTCAAATATTATTTCTGGCTGAAGACAGTGTTTCATTTTCCGGATTTTGACAAACGCAAATTCAAAGTTGATGATTATCCAGAAGAGTATTTTGAGCTGGGCCGTAAAATTGCGACTACATACAATCAAATACCATGTGTGGAGATCTGGAACCTGGAAAGCATTAACACCATGATCAGGCAAATGGAATATTGCAGAGATAACCAGATATTTGAATCGGATAGAGAAGCTCTGAAAGTTTACGAAGCCGTGGAAAAATACTTTGACTATCTCCAGAAGCAAGCTGAATTAGGGTACAAATATGAAATTACTGATCCCGAAAAAAAGCCACTTGGACATTTAAAAATGTATTTTAACGAATGGATATTGCTCGATAACAGTATGATGGCTGCCCTGGATAACACAAGGCTTAGTGTGATACCACATACTGCCATTAACTATATGCTATGCAGGGATATGATCTTCACTGAAAAACATTATCAATATATCCAGAATCTGATGCAACGATCAACACAGATCAGTGAAGTAAGCGAGAAAGAACGATCCCGGTTTTTCCGCATTCTCCGGGAACGGATCGAAAAACGAAAAGAATCCCTTAAAGTATAGCCAAAATAATATTATTATTTGGAGACTCCCTTTCTGGCAGGTAATTTGGGTGATAGTATTAAAACAAAACGTATGATGAAAACTTACATTTCTGCCTTTTTATTTTCTCTCGTATTTACCGCAACTGCTCACTCCCAGATCAAACTGAAATTACCAAAGATCTTTTCTAAAGACACTACTTCCAGGGTTACGGAAAGCGAAGCGGGCCAGGGGATCAAAGAAGCGTTGACGCAAGGAGTTACCAACGCTGTGTTGAACCTGAATAAAACGGATGGTTTTTTTGGTAGCGCTATTTACAAAGTATTATTACCTCCTGATGCAAAGAAAATAGAAACTACGCTCCGCAATTTGGGAATGGGGGCGCAGGTAGATAAAGCCATTCTTTCTATTAACCGTGGCGCTGAAGATGCGGTTGGATATGCAAAACCGATTTTTGTAGATGCCATTAAACAGATGACCATTACCGATGCACTGAATATTATAAAAGGCCCTAAGGATGCAGCGACACAATACTTCAAACAAAAGACCACACAAAAGCTGATCGAAGCGTTCACACCTTCCGTAAAAAGCTCTTTAGATAAAGTGGATGCCACTAAATATTATGGCGATATTGTAAACACTTACAATAAACTTCCGACCACATTTAAAAAAGTGAATCCTGATCTCACCTCTTTTGTTGTTGGTAAAGCAGTGGATGCATTATTTGACCAGGTTGCGAAAGAAGAAGCAAACATCCGAACCAATCCTGTTGCACGAACAACAGATATTCTGAAAAAAGTTTTTGGAAGTGTGGTTAAGTAAGAAATGCGCTTTTCTTATTGAGAAGTCTATTCCGGAAAAACACTCCAGTACAAAAGCACCACTCTTCTTCTCGGATCATCGGTTTTATAATCCGTGATCTTTGGATTCGGAAAAGCATCACCTTTTCCTTCGTAGATATAGGCGATGTTCTTTACATTGGTTCCACCTTCTGATCTGCCTACGGTAAAGCTTTTAAAAAGAGCGATAACCGATTCGGCTCTTGCCCTTGATAATTCTTTGTTCAATTCTTTACTGTCTGGAGGAGTATTATTCAATTTCAATCTCGCAACGAGATCTTTGTATAATGTACTTCCCTCGGCAATTGTAGTTCCATCTGCATACCCTTTGGCGGTAATGATCAGCGCCAGCGGAAAATCCGGATATTTATTTACAAACGAATCAATTTCTTTTGCCGCAGGCTCAAAAAATTTTCCGATAGCATCGGCGATCTGAGGTGAAACGGTATACTTCCCCGGTTCAAAAAGAATATCCTGGTCTAAACGTATCACTGTATTCCGATTGAGCAGGTCGGTCAGCATCATCACCCGCTGATTGATCTGCTGCGATTTTTGCCGGGAATTGAATAACGTACTATTCAAACGATCCCAGTCTGATTTGTTCACAACGGTCTCACCGATCATCACGGTGTCTTGAGTTATTAAAACCCTGATCTCGGAATTGGTGCTGTCAATAAATCGCTGAAAACGGGCACTGGCAGTATCATCAATCTCATTTTGCTGTTGCTTGTTTTTTCTGGCGGCATCTAATTTTTGCAGACTATCCTGGTATTGCCGCAACTGATCATTTACAGCTGAAAGATCTTTTTTGGCGGAAGTGACTTTTCGTTGAGAAACACAGGAAACGAATGTTATTGCAATAGTAAATGCAAGTAAAAAATATGGTGTATGCAATCGGCGCATGTGATAAATTTTTTTGGCGCTTTACTAAAGATAAAAAAATTTGATCACTATTTATTGAATCAAAGATTGTTTTTACCATCTATATCAGGACCCGGAAAGCAATACCTGCCAGGCTTCTTTCACTTTTCCTTCATGCAATAATTTTTTGGAATAGGA
>DASZPW010000285.1:0-4165 GCA_035550155.1 Chitinophagaceae bacterium
CCAAATTACTGTTATCAGCATCAAACTATGAGCAAACACGCAAAGAAATATTATCACGACCAGATGGATAAGGATGCCGGTATTCAGCATACTTTTCACCGTACCAAAATTGTTGCTACTGTTGGGCCGGCATGTGACACCTACGAAAAATTATTAGAGCTGGTGAAGGCAGGTGTCAATGTATTTCGCCTGAATTTTTCTCACGGAAGTCATGAAGACAAAAAAACGATCATTGAACATATCCGGAAGATCAATGATACCGAACCATACAATCTTGCTATTCTTGGCGATCTGCAAGGTCCAAAATTAAGAGTAGGTGAAATTGAAAATGGTGCTATTGAAGTAAAACCGGGAGATATTCTCACATTTACCAATGAAAAAATTGTAGGCAATCACCAACGCATCTATGTTTCTTACCCTAACCTGCATGAAGATGTACATATTGGAAATACTATATTGATCGATGATGGAAAACTGGAAGTAAAAGTGGTGAAGGTCCTGAAGAATTATGATGTGCAGGTGGAAGTTACAATGGGTGGCATACTTTCATCGAAAAAAGGAGTTAACCTTCCTGATACAAAAATATCATTACCTGCATTAACTGATAAAGATCTTGCCGATCTTGAATTTATCATCCAGGAAAAATTAGACTGGGTGGCTTTATCTTTTGTTCGCAGCGTAAAAGATTTAATCATACTAAGAAATAAACTGGAAGAAAAGAAAAGCAAGACAAAGATCATTGCCAAGATCGAAAAACCTGAAGCATTAGTTAATCTTCGTGATATTATTGTAGAGTCCGATGCCATTATGATCGCAAGGGGTGATCTTGGTGTAGAATTACCCGTTGAAAAAGTTCCGCTACTTCAAAAACAGATCATTCGAAAATGTTTGCACCGTGCAAAACCGGTTATTGTTGCCACACAAATGATGGAAAGTATGATCGACCGCAACAAACCCAACCGCAGTGAGATCACGGATGTTGCCAATGCAGTATTAGAAGGCGCTGACGCAGTGATGCTGAGTGCTGAGACTGCAACCGGCCAACATCCAACACTGGTTGTTGAAACCATGCGGAAGATCATTATGGAAGTGGAAAAAACAGATTATCATTATAACCTGGAAGATGAATTGGCGCCTCAACCCCACTCTCCTTCTTTTCATAGTGATGCGATTTGCTATAATGCATGCAAACTGGCGAAAGATGTAAATGCGGAAGCACTGGTCGGGATGACTCAAAGCGGATATACAGGATTCATGTTAAGCAGTTATCGTCCCAAATCACCATTATATATTTTTACGAAAGAAGAATCCCTGGTCAATCAATTAAGTTTAAGCTGGGGTGTACGGGCATTTTATTATGGAGAAGAAGAAGGCCTTGATAATATTATTTTTGACCAGATCGATATATTAAAACAAAGAGGATTTATTAAAGCCGGCGATGTGGTAGTGAGTACAGGTAGCACACCAGTTCATTTGCACTTACCCACAAATGCTTTAAAAATTACTAAAGTAACATAATGAAAAAAGCGGTTCTATCGAGCCGCTTTTTTAAAACTATTTCTTCGCTGGATTTATCTCCACAAGCAAAGGATTATAGAAGCCACTATTTGGCCCAGGACATGATACAATCCATCAATCACGTGAATAGAGGTTGGTTTCTTGGTGTATAAATATGAGATGGCGATCGCCATCCAGGAAAAGCCGACACCAGTGATGAGACCGAGTTTTACGCCGGACATGAATACTGTGAGATTTAATTTCACTACTAAAAATGCAAGGGCTATTGTGATCACAATGAAGCATAAAAACGAAAATATCATGATCTTTCCGGCGCCTTTTCTTGCTTCCGGATCATTCATATTGAGCCCATGACCAGTTGCCCATCTGGTACCAAATACTCCTTTGTTGTACCAAATAGCTCCAAGAGCAAAATAAGCAATGGCTGCTACCAGCACAGCAAGCCAGTTGACATCTGAAAAAATTGTAGTGTCCATATTGGGATGTTTTATTTACCTGTTAAGGAGAAGGTATAAAAAATCCACCGCTGGTACGGTGGCGTTGAATTGTAGTACGAAAGTTACTATTTCTTTTATGGAACTAAAAACAAATAATTCGAAAAAATCTGTCAGAGCGTCCTGATCTTTATATTGCGGTACCAGACCTCATGGCCATGATCCTGCAGATCAATATGTCCTTTTTTAAAAGTGCCGAAACCCGGCATTGTTCTGAATTTACTGTTGGCTACCATCTTTTTCCAGTTATCATCCCACATTGTTGTTGAAACGGTGTGAACGCCGTTAAAATACATGTCGAGTTTTCCATTGACACATTTTATTTCTGCCTGGTTCCACTCCCCTACAGGTTTAGGTTTTGAATCTGCAACCGTGCCGATCAGGTCGTATAAAGTTCCTGCGAGATGATTAGGTTTTTTATTGTCATCGGCGTCGATATTATCCAACACCTGCATTTCGGGCCCTGTCACCCAGGGAACTTTATATTTAGAAGTGTCTTCATTCACATAAAACATGATGCCGCTGTTGGCACCTTTTGAAACTTTCCATTCCAGTTTCAGATCAAAGTTTTCAAATTCCTGGTCCGTCACAATATCAATTCCATCCTTAGCGGAAGGATCATAAAAAATAGCTCCGTCAGAAACTTTCCATCCTTTACCGACAGGACCACCACCGAACTTATGCCAGCCATTCATGGAAGCTCCATCAAACAATAATTGCCATCCTTGATTTTTTTCCCGTTTACTCAGTGTGTTCGGCTTTTGTGCCTGCAATGAAATTGTGAGAATCAAACCACTGCTAAGCACTAACAAAGCAATTTTTTTCATGAATTTATTTTTTCAATAAAAGAATATACTTCACCATGGCTTCTGCATCTGCTTCAGAAACGCCAGGATGTGGTGTCATAAATACTTGGCCCCAAACGCCGGCACCACCACTGATTACTTTTTTTGCCAGGTGCTGAACGATAGTATCCGGCATGCCTGCATATTTGTTTGCCACTTCACGATAAGGCGGGCCCGTTAGTGTTTCATCAATTTTATGACAGGTGAAACAATCATTTTTTGTAACTAATGCCAGCCCTTTTTGATAATCCGGATTCTGAGTAATGTCATTCGTGTTGTCTGTGGTTTCACCTTTTTCTTTTGCATCATTGCTGCCACATGCTGTGAGTAAAGCCAATGCAATAATAGGTAATACAATTTTTTTCATATTTGTTTTCGTTTCAGCCTGAAAGGTACGACAGAAAATCTTTTTTATTTCAATCCCAAAATATTTCTATTCATTTTTTCATCCGTCTTTCCTCCCGCAAAATCATCAAATGCTTTTTCAGTGACATGTATTATATGATCACGAATGAACGTTGCGCCTTCTTTGGCTCCATCTTCAGCATTCTTGATACAACATTCCCATTCCAACACTGCCCAACCTCTGTAATCATATTGCGCCAGCTTGCTGAAAATAGATTTGAAATTCATTTGCCCATCACCTAATGAACGAAATCTTCCTGCACGATCTATCCAGCTTTGATAACCGCCGTATACACCTTGTTTTCCTGTCGGATTGAATTCAGCATCTTTTACATGAAACATTTTTATTCTCTCATGATAATTATCGATGTAAGACAGATAATCGAGACATTGCAACACAAAATGCGACGGATCATATAACAGGCAAGCCCTTTTATGATCATTTACTTTTTCCAAAAACATTTCATAAGTAATTCCGTCATGCAGATCTTCACCAGGATGAATTTCATAACAAACATCTACGCCACATTCATCAAAATAATTTAAGATTGGCAGCCAGCGTTTCGCTAATTCAGTGAATCCAGTTTCCACCAAACCAGCAGGTCGCTGCGGCCATGGATACATCATCGGCCATAATAATGAACCGCTAAAAGTTGCATGAGCATTTAATCCCAGGTTTTCCGAAGCTTTTGCTGCATATTTTAATTGTTGAACCGCCCATTCTGTTCTTGCATTGCTGTTTCCATGGACCGATGCCGGAGCAAATCCATCAAACAACTGATCATATGCCGGGTGAACTGCTACTAACTGTCCCTGCAAATGCGTGGACAATTCTGAAATTTCCAAACCGCATTCTTTGATCAAACCTTTCAATTCATCAGCGTATGTTTTACTTTCGGCAGC
>DASZPW010000286.1:0-5865 GCA_035550155.1 Chitinophagaceae bacterium
AGTAATTCAGTATTAGTGTTTCAAAATACAAGCGGCCAAGGGAATATTTCTTTTATAAAGGAGCCTGATTATGCACTTGGGAATATCCCCTATAATGGTTCTATTAGCGATCTCAATGGGGATGGAAAACCAGATTTAGCAATTGCTACTCACAACAATAGTTCAGTTTCTATACTAAAGAATACAACAACAAATAATAACATCTCTTTTAGTGATCATGTTGATTATTCAGATGGTTATAATCCTAGACACATTTCCCTCGGCGATATGAATGGAGATGGTAGGCCCGATTTAATAATAACAAATCAAAACGGTAATAATGTTTCTATATTTACTAACTCGCTTTCGGATGATGGATTACCGTCTATTTCTATAATTGCAATAGGCCCAACTGAGTTTTGCGAAGGAGACAGTGTAATTTTGAAAACTAATGAATTATCAGGGGCTACTTATCAATGGTATAATGATGGAAATCTGATTAGTCTTGCTACAGATTCGACTTTTAAAGTAACTAGTCCTGGCAGTTATTCAGTAAAGGTGACCAATGGTGGTAATTCTGCAACATCAGCACCAATACTTGTTACTGTTAAGCCAATTCCACCAGTTCCAATAATCAGCCTGACCGGAAATAATCCATTTTGTCAGGGGTCATCTATTATACTGACTTCATCAGCATCTGGCAGTAATCAATGGTATTCAAATAACTCATTATTGGTTGGGAGTTCAAACAAAATATATAATGCAACTGCAGCAGGTATTTATAAAGTAATAACAAAAAGCAATGGATGTTCTTCTTTGTTCTCTGATTCGATTGCAATAAGTATGATACCTGTTCCTGATGCGCAGATAAATGCATCTTCATTGACATTTTGTGCAGGCGATAGCGTTTTATTGAATGCTCTTACAGGAAATGGTTGGAACTATCAATGGAATATCAATGAAAATCCAATAGTTGGTGCCACAACTCCCACTTTTACATCAACAATTCCCGGCAACTTTTCAGTGACAACAAGTAGCAATGGATGTAGTCAAACTTCAGCTTTCGTAATTGTGACGATGAAACCAGTACCTAATAAACCTACAATTACACAGGTAGGATCAAATTTGGTATCAAATGCTGTAAATGGAAATCAATGGTACAAAGACGGAGTATTACTTCCTGGGGCTAATAATCAAACGTATGCTCCTACTAGTTCTGGTAACTATACCGTTGTAGTGACTATAGACGGTTGTGAAAGTTCCCGTTCAGCGAATTATAACTTTATTGTAACAGGTATTATTTCGATTGATAATACTCATTTTATCCGACTTAGTCCCAACCCGGTAAATGATTTATTAAAACTGGATTTTAATATTGCAGGCACAATTTCTTTAAATGTCGAACTGATAGACTTGGAAGGAAAAACTCTTCGTGTATGGAGAAATATTAAAAGCGGGACAGGTCTTAATCTATTTTCAATTCCTCAAGGTATTTATGTTGCTGAAGTATATAATCGTGATGGTAAATTAAAGTATGCATTAAAAGTGATAAAGATTTAGAAGAACGAAAGCTGCTGGATATGAAACTTGCATATCGCAGTAATAAATATAATTACGATTCGCTATCGTGATTCGATGCAACAAGACAGAGTTCCTATCAGCGATATAAAAAAGATCGTTCTGTCTGCAATCGGATAAAATATTTCTGAAAAGTATATTTCTTCGTTCTCCCAATTGGTGTTGGGCTATGTTGGTTGAGTTACTTCATCTTTCCTGCTGACGGATATCATATTCCCATGCCTGTCATTCAGAGTACTTTGAGTTGATTTTTTACCTCTAAAACTTCTGAAATGGGAACCCTTGTATCTCCTTCCGGCGAGTTGCATTCAACTCAAAAAAATAAAAAAGCTTTTTCCATCATGGATGGAAACGAAGCAGCATCTTATATCGCTTATAAGACCAGCGAGGTTTGTGCTATTTATCCGATCACTCCCTCTTCTGCAATGGGTGAATGGGCGGATGAATGGAGCAGCAATGAAATAAAAAATATTTTCGGTGAAGTGCCGAAGATCATCGAGATGCAAAGTGAAGCTGGCGCTGCCGGGGCCATTCATGGTGCATTGCAGGGTGGAGTGTTGGCTTCTACATTTACCAGTTCGCAGGGCCTATTGCTAATGATCCCCAATATGTATAAGATCGCCGGCGAATTAACGCCAACGGTTTTTCATATTGCGGCCAGAACAATCGCCACACATGCTTTATCTATTTTTGGTGATCACAGTGATGTGATGGCAACACGATCCACCGGCTTTGCTCAATTATTCGGCAGTACTCCACAGCAGGCGATGGACATGGCAATGATCGCAACCGCCAGCACTTTGAAATCAAGAATTCCTTTTTTAAATATTTTCGATGGCTTCCGTACTTCGCATGAACTGAACCAGGTGGAAGTGATACCTGATGAGGTGATCAAACAAATTATCTATGAAGAAGATGTGAATCGCCATCGTCAGCGTTCGCTGAATCCTGAACATCCTTTTATCAGGGGCACAGCACAAAATCCGGATGTGTTTTTCCAAAGCCGTGAAGCAGCCAATAAATATTACCTGCATACGCCGGAAACAGTAGAGATGATGATGAAGAAACTCGAAAAACTTACCGGACGTTCTTACAAATTATTTGATTACTACGGACACCCGCAGGCAGAACGCATCATCATCATTATGGGTTCGGGAGTAGGACCGGTGCATGAAGTGACCGATTATCTCAATGCACATGGAGAAAAGGTCGGGTATGTCAATGTGCATTTGTATCGCCCCTTTTCTGTCAGGCATTTTATGGATGCTATTCCAGTGACAGTAAGAAATATTGCTGTGCTGGATCGCTGTAAAGAACCCGGCGCTATCGGAGAACCATTATACATGGATGTGATCAATGCATTGCATCATGGATGGAAATATAAAATGCCCGAAGTGATCGGAGGTCGTTATGGCCTGGCATCAAAAGAATTCAATGCAGCTATGGCCATTGCGATATTTGATGAACTGGGAAAGAACAATCCGAAAAATAATTTCACTATTGGTATCGAGGATGATGTTACTCACACCAGCCTGGAATACGATAAAAATTTTTCACTGGAAGATCAACATCTTTTCCGCGGATTATTTTATGGTCTCGGCTCTGACGGAACAGTGAGCGCCAATAAGAATACCATCAAGATCGTTGGAGAAGTAACGGATGATTATGTGCAGGGATATTTTGTATATGATTCTAAAAAATCGGGTTCACTCACTGTTTCTCATTTACGTTTCAGCGATCATCCAATCCGTTCCACTTATCTTATTAATTCCGCCAACTTCATTGCCTGCCATCATTTTAATTTTTTGAAAAAATATGATGTCCTGAAATATGCGGAAGAAGGTGCAGTCTTCCTCCTCAATTCTCCCTATTCTGTTGAAGAGACCTGGCAACAGCTGCCTAAAAAAGTACAGGAAGAAATCATCGAAAAACAATTGCAGTTTTATGTAATCAATGCATCGCAGGTAGCGAGGGAAACAGGGATGGGCTCCCGCATCAATTCCATTTTGCAAACCTGCTTCTTTGCCATTTCCAACGTGATGCCAAAGGATGAAGCGATCCAATACATCAAGAATGCGATCAGGAAAACCTATGGCAGAAAAGGAGAAGAAGTGGTGCAGAAAAATTTCCAGGCAGTCGATATGACATTGGACAACCTGCACCAGGTAGATTATGTGCATTACACAACTGGTAATACAGAAATAGAAGCTCCTGTTTCCACCGAAGCGCCGGACTTTGTACAAAACGTTCTTGGAAAAATTATTTCCGGCGAAGGAGATGAACTACCCGTGAGTGCATTTCCTGTTGATGGTACGTATCCATCCGGCACCACCCAATGGGAGAAAAGAAATATTGCAGAGCAAGTACCGGTCTGGGATCCGCAACTCTGTTCGCAATGCGGCAAATGTTATTTTGTTTGTCCGCATGCAGCCATACGGGTGAAAGTTTACGAAAGGGAATTCTTAAGCGATGCTCCTCCGTTTTTCAAACATGTGGATCCGATAGGAAAAGAATTTTTTAAAGACAAAGAAGCTTACACCTTGCAGGTGGCAGTGGAAGATTGCACCGGCTGCAAACTCTGTACAGAAGTTTGCCCGATAGAAAGTAAAGAGCAACCTGGTCATAAAGCTATTGACATGGTGGACGTATTGCCTTTGAAAGAAACTGAAAGAAAAAATTGGGACTTCTTCCTTTCGCTTCCGGATATTGACCGCACAAGGGTAAATAAAGGAACCGTAAAAGGTTCGCAATTACTGGAGCCACTCTTTGAATTCTCCGGCGCTTGCAGCGGTTGTGGTGAAACACCTTATCTGAAATTACTCACTCAACTGTTTGGTGATCGGATGATCGTGGCAAATGCAACGGGATGCTCTTCCATCTTCGGAGCTAATTTACCCACAACACCATGGGCCACTAATTACGAAGGTTTCGGTCCCGCATGGGCCAACTCTTTGTTCGAAGACAATGCAGAATTTGGGTTAGGCATCAAACTCGCCACTGATAAAAAAAGAGAAATGGCATTCCGGCTCTTGAAAGAACTGCGGGAAGAAGTGGGAACAGAATTAGCTGATGCAATTTTAAATAATAATGAAAGTACCGAAGCTGAGATCATTCAGCAGCGCAGAAATGTAAATGATCTGAAAAGGAGATTGAAAGATATCCGCAAGGAAAATTCCTGGCGATTGTACCAGGTGGCAGGTTTCCTGGAAAAGAAATCAATGTGGATCGTCGGTGGAGATGGATGGGCTTATGATATCGGCTTCGGAGGATTAGATCATGTGCTCAGTACCGGCGAGAATGTAAATATTCTCGTAATGGATACGGAAGTATATAGTAATACCGGCGGACAAAAATCAAAAGCATCGCCGTTAGGAGCAAGCGCAAAATTTGCTGTGAAAGGAAAGACTACCGGCAAGAAAGATCTCGCTATGCAGGCCATTGCACATGGCGGTGCCTATGTCGCACAGATCGCTATGGGAGCAAATGATGTGCATGCACTCAAAACCATCCTGGAAGCAGAAGCGTATCCGGGTCCTTCTATCATTATCGCTTACAGTCATTGCATTGCACATGGATATGACATGTGTCATGGCCTTGAACAACAAAACCTGGCAGTGAAGACGGGTTACTGGCCTTTGTTCCGGTATAATCCTACCAAAGAAAAAGGGCAACGCTTTTCACTTGACTGCAAACCGCCATCAGTAGCGCTGAATGAATTTTTATATCATGAAAATCGTTTTGCAACGATCAAGAATAATTTCCCGGATAAGGCTACCGAGTTCCTTGCATTGGAAAATGAGGATGTCCGTCGTCACTGGGAACGCATCGACGCATTAAAAGCGCTTTGATCATCTTAACAGGTAAAGGAAACCCCGGCAGTAATGACGGGGTTTCTTTTTTACATGAATTATTTTTATAAACTTAATATCTTCTTCAATTAGAGGTAATAACCTTCGTTTAACTTTCCTTAGAAAAAGATTTTGACTGACACGATCATTGCGGCATAAAATTTTCGGATAAATAATAGTTATTATGATCGAAAGTTTGAACGATAGAATGTTTGTATCAGTGAGGCCGATCAACGCAAGAAAATTTTCTGTGACAACATCTGTTCCTCCGGCACCGGAACCGGTCAGGCCGGAAACTACCGGGAACAGAAATGACGAAGAGAAAGACGCTACGCTTCCTTTTGAAAAATGGACGCTGCCACCGCAGCCGGAAGGTTATATTCAATATCTTCCTTATGATCCATTCTGAAAGTAGTGTTCAGAACTGTCACAGAGGTTTCTGAAAATCATAGCGTGGCAA
>DASZPW010000287.1:0-2965 GCA_035550155.1 Chitinophagaceae bacterium
CAGAGAAACAGGCGTTGTTGATATGCATTCTTCCATCACTGAAAGGAATAAAGACCTGATGATCTCAATGCGTTCCAGTCCTTATGGCTCTTATGGCCATTTACTTGGAGATCAAAACACCTTCAATGTTTTGTTTGGCGGCGACAGGTTGTTTTATATGTCCGGGCACAAAGTAGCGATGCAGGATCCGCATCGCCTGCAGTGGTATAAAGCAACTCAGGGTCATAATGGAATTTTGATCGATGATAAAGGACAACCTTTCAATGTAGAAGCATATGGTTATCTGCCAAGATTTATCAATGGAAGAAATATTAGCTACGTAGTTGGTGATGCATCACAAGCATATTCCAGCAAAGCAGAAAAGCAGCAGACCGGGTTAACAAAATTTCGCCGCCATTTATTATTTCTTCATCCTGATATTTTGTTGGTCTATGATGAGTTGGAAGCTGATCATCCGGCAAAATGGTCATGGTTGATCCATAGTCCATATAAAATAAGTATTGATGAATTGAAAGATCGTTTCTATTGCAGTTCATCTAAAGTGACGGCTATTACTTCACTTTTTTCCAGCCAAAAATTTCATTGGCAATTATCGGACACTTTTGCTGTTCCGGCAGTGAATTGGCTCGGCCGTGAAGATGAAGATGGAAACCTGATTGAATATAAAAATGATCAATGGCATTTGACAGCCGCCACCGTAGATAAAAGCAATAAAGCCCGTTTTCTTGCCATCATGCGGATTGATCAAAATGGGAAAATGAGAAATGAAACTTCAACAGAACAATTCAATGACAAAGGAGAGATCACTATTGATGGTTGGGTGATCCATGCAGACCTGGATACTAATAAGCCAGCATTGCTGGAAGCATTTAATACAGGGAAACATATTTCATTCACTTCCGGAGCGGAAAAGCTTATAATAGATAATAAAGCATATGAAGGTAAAATATCGGAAAGCAGTAAGCTGGTCGAATTAGTGAATGGCAATTATATTTTTTCGGAAGCCGTTGATGTGGTTCCGGATGTGGTAAAGGATATCCCGGCGAAACAGGAACAATAAAAATTATTTCATGAACAAAGGAGTAAAAATTTTGGTTGTAGTTGCCGTGACATGTTTTGGCGCGGCAATGATTTCTTCATGGAATAATGAGAAACCCAAGCCAAAACAAAAAACAGATAAGAGGCCGAATATTTTATTTGTTATTGCAGATGATCAATCTTTCCCTTACGCATCTGTCTATGGCACTTCCGGGGTGAAAACTCCTGCATTTGACGAAGTGGCGAGATCCGGTATCTTATTTAATAATGCTTTTGCGGCCGCTCCACAATGCAGTCCTTCGAGAGCAGCGATTCTTACAGGGAAAAATATCTGGCAACTGGAAGAGGCCGGAACTCACAGCAGTTATTTTCCAAAAAAGTTCCAGGTATTTTCTGATTTGCTCGAAAGTTCCGGTTATTGGATCGGCTTTACAGGAAAACCCTGGGCGCCGGGCAACTGGAAAGATGCAGGATGGAAGCGTAATCCTGTAGGACCTGAATTCAATTCAAAGAAACTAGAGCCACCAACGAAAGGTATCAGCAATGTAGATTACTTCGGAAATTTTGTTGATTTCTATGATCAGAAGAAAGATAATGAACCATTTTTTTTCTGGTATGGTGCACATGAGCCGCATCGTAATTATGAAGAAGGCTCCGCAAAAAGATCCGGAAAAGAAATCAATAAAGCTTTTGTTCCCGAGTTTCTTCCAAATGATTCCATTGTAAAAAGCGATATTGAAGATTATGCTTTGGAAATTGAATGGTTCGATTTGCAGTTGGGAAGGATGATTGATTTTCTCCGTCAGAAAGGTGAATTGGATAATACCCTTATTGTTGTTACTTCTGATAATGGGATGCCCTTTCCTTCGGCGAAAGCAAATTTGATGGAATATGGTTCGCATGTTCCTTTAGCGATCAGTTGGCCGGACAAGATCAGGAAAGGACAAACTTCAGATGAACTGGTGAGCTTGATCGACCTGGCGCCAACATTTTTGAATATTGCGGGAATCAATAATGTTCCCCAGATGACAGGAAAAAGCCTTGTTGATATTCTCTTCAATAAAAAGAATACAGCAGATCAACGAAATTATGTATTGACTGGAAGAGAAAGGCATTCGCATTCACGTCCTGACGATCTTGGTTATCCTTCCCGTGCCATTCGAACCAAACAGTTTCTCTTCATTCTTAATTGCAAACCTGATCGCTGGCCTGCTGGTGATCCGCCGCCGCCCGGAGAAGAAAAGGAAGCAACACAAACTGAAAAAGGTGGAGATGGAGATACCAAAGGAATTGGTCTTGGTTATAACGACATTGACGATCCTTCGCCAACCAAATTGCTAATGATCGAAAAGAAAGATCAATGGCCCGATCTGTTTGAGGAAGGATTTGCAAAGCGGCCTGAAGAACAACTTTTCGATATAAAAAAAGATCCGGCTTGCCGCCATAATCTCGTATCCAATCCGAAATATAATTCTGTGAAAAAAGAATTGAGGAATCAATTGGAAAAATTATTGAAAGAGCAAGGCGATCCGAGAATGTTGGGCTATGGAGATATTTTCGATAGCTATCCACGTTTTGGTTTGATGAGAAACTGGCCCGGTTTCAAAGAGAGAGGAAAATATAATCCCGCATATATACCAAAAGGGTATAAAAAATAAAACATGAAGAAGCTTTTAGTTTTTGGAACGATAATAATGCTGTTGGGTCATATTGGCTTTTCCCAACAAAAGAAAGTGCCTGTAATTATTATTATGTGTGATCAGTTGCGGTATGATGCTATAGGGAAATTTACACCAAACATCGACCAATTAAAGAATGATGGTATTTCATTTAACAGAACGTATTGCGCCAGTCCTATCTGTGTTCCGTCACGGGCTTCATTTTTTACAGGAAGATATCCTAATAATAATGGTTCATTGATCAACGG
>DASZPW010000288.1:0-10364 GCA_035550155.1 Chitinophagaceae bacterium
TTTTTAAGGTATTTCACTGCATTGGCGTCATCTCCCAGTTTGAGATAACAACTACCTGCATAAAAACTGGCAAGATTAGCAGCATCAGTACCGCTGTATTTACTCATCACACTAAGAAAACCAGGATACTGTCCGTCACCATTCAATGCTAAATTCACAGAATCCAAACGATAATATTCTTCAGCTTTAAAAATTGCATCTGCGGCTTTTTCTTCTTTTGGCTTTTTAATGAAATTCTGATACCCATAGTAACCGCCGATCAATACGAGCAGCGCCACACATACGATCATTATAGGCTTACTGTATTTATCCCAAAAATCTTTTGCTTTCGCAATGATCACTTCTTCTGTTATGCCGGTATGTTTAGTGTCTGCCATTTTTTACGTTATGATTTTATTGAAATTAGAATTGAATAAATGTATTAATCAACAATGAATGGATACTCTTTATCCATATAAACATCTTTGAGGACTTCACTATCATCTGGCCAAGGGCTTTCCTCAGCAAATTTTACCGATTCGGCTACGATGGCTGCCACCCTGTCGTCAATGGCTTTAATATCAGAATCCGTTGCAAAACCACTTGACAGTATATTTTTTAGTAATTGTTGAATGGGATCTTTTTCCTTGTATTCTTCCACTTCTTCTTTGCTGCGATATTTTTGCGGATCGCTGATGGAGTGACCTTTATAGCGATATGTTTTCATTTCAAGTAAAGTCGGACCTCC
The DNA here is from genome assembly GCA_035550155.1 of Chitinophagaceae bacterium. Lineage (GTDB taxonomy): Bacteria > Bacteroidota > Bacteroidia > Chitinophagales > Chitinophagaceae > UTBCD1. Next base: position 728 of record DASZPW010000288.1, read on the forward strand.
TTTTTCACGAGCTCTTTTTACTGCACGACTTACTCCTTCATGTACCGTTTCTGCACTCATGCCATCAATCGTATCTGCCGGCATTTCATACCCATCAGCCAGTTTATAAATGTCGATCACATTCGATGTTCGTTCTATCGAAGTGCCCATTGCATAATTATTATTCTCGCAAATAAACACCACAGGTAGTTTCCACAACATTGCCAGGTTGAAAGTCTCATGAAGAATTCCCTGGCGGGCAGCGCCATCTCCAAAAAAGCAAAGCACTACATTATCGCTGCCGCGGTATTGTTCTGCAAAAGCCAAACCTGCTCCGGTTCCTATCTGTGCCCCTACAATTCCATGACCGCCATAAAAATTCACATCTTTACCAAAGAAGTGCATGCTGCCTCCTTTTCCTTTGGCATTGCCGGTAGCTTTTCCATACAACTCTGCCATACAACTATTCACAGAAACTCCTTTTGAAATAGCCAGGCCATGATCACGGTAAGCTGTGATGAAAAGATCTTCGGGTCTTGTTGCAGTCATGCATCCGGCAGCAATAGCTTCCTGGCCAACATACGCATGAAAAAAGCCCCTGATCTTGCCTTCCATTTTATATTTTTCTTCTGCCATGAGTTCAAACTGACGGATCAACTGCATCAATTCGTACCAATACAGGTAAGTTTCTTTGGAAAACTTTGTTGCCACGGGCTTTGCTGTTTGTGTTTTTTCTACCATCCGGTGGTTGGATTAAGCGGGTGCAAAAATAAGGCTAAAAAAGGAAATAAATGCTTTTGATTGCGTGGACTTTAGCAGTTCCCGGATTACCTTTTATCTTGCATCGTACATGTTGCAATTAAAAAGCATATCACTCACCCAGTTCAAAAATTACAGGAGCCGGAGTTTTGACTTCTCAGAACGGATCGTTTGTATTTGTGGAAATAACGGTACCGGCAAGACAAGCCTGCTGGATGCGATCCATTATCTATGTTTTACCAAAAGCTATTTCATACGTTCTGACAGCAACAGCGTACAGCAGGGGCAAAATGGTTTTAGAGTGGAAGGAAATTTTTTGCTGAATAATAAAGAAGAAAAGGCCGTCTGCATCCTTCGGGAAACAGGGAAAAAAGAATTTTCAGTGAATGGTGAATCCTATGAAAAATTTTCGCAGCATATCGGACATTATCCATGCGTCATCATTGCGCCGGACGATGCCCAACTGGTCACCGGGGGCAGCGAAGAAAGAAGGAAATTCCTGGATGCCCTGTTATCGCAACTTGATGCAGAATATTTAAAAAACCTGATCGCATACAATAAGATTCTGCAGCAACGAAATGCCTTGCTACGTTCTTTGACAGAATATACAAATTATCAATCATTATTGGATGTGTTGGATGATCAACTCACCGGTCCCGGTAAATTTATTTTTGATAAAAGAAAAGAATTCCTGGTCAGCTTTCTTCTTTCAGCCAGGCATTTATATCATGATATTGCCAAACAACCGGAAGATGTGAGTTTTATATACGATAGTGAATTGCTCCGGGGATCTTTTTCAGAATTACTGAAAACCTCCCGGCAAAAAGATTGCCATGCACAACGCAGCACCTGTGGCATTCACCGTGACGATATTGAGATCTATTTAGGAAAATTATTTTTCCGCAATATTGCGTCACAAGGCCAGCGCAAGAGTTTGTTATTCGCATTGAAACTAGCTGAGATGGAAATTTTGAAAAAAGAAAAAGGATTTGCTCCCCTGCTCCTGCTGGATGATGTCTTTGAAAAATTAGATGAGGACCGCATCGCCAACCTGCTGCAAAAAGTTTGTGTGGAAAATGATGGGCAGGTTTTTATTACGGATACAAACAGGGAAAGAGTGGAACAACATTTAAGATCTTTGACACGGGCGTATCAATTGATTGAATTATAAATTCAAATGTCAAAAATCAAAATTAAACAATAGGATTCATTTATCCCTTCCCATAAAATGACTTTTGTAATTGTCTTTTAACTTTCTACTTTTGACTTTAACTATGGGTGAATTTTCAATCAGCGATGCCATTCAGCAATTTCTTCAACAGAGCCGCATCAAAGGCGATATTCAGGCATTGCAAATTGAAGATGCCTGGGAACAGATCATGGGCAAAACCATTGCCCGCTATACAGATAAACTGCAGATCATCGGGGAGAAACTCATCATTACTACAAATGTTGCTCCTTTAAAAAATGAATTGATTTATCAAAAAGAAAAAATAAAGTCGAGAGTGAATGAAGCGTTTGGTAAAAAAATTATTACCGAAGTGATCATTCAGTAATCACTGAAGAAGATCAGCTTTTCTTTTTCCTGATCAAAAATACCCTCCCGGTTCTTCACGGCCTCCTGCAGAATGTCATCACTGGATACGACGCCGCAAAAACTAAAATTCTCAAATACGGGCAGGTAATGTACTTTGAATAGATTCATTAGTTTGAGGCAACTTTCCACCGTTTCTTCCGAATCAACGATCGGTATCCCGGTGTTCATGGTTTCTCTAACTGTCATCTTATCCAAGGGCAATTTTTTCATCATTGCTTTAGAGAAAATATCATGTTCCGACAATACGCCCAGGAACCGGTCATTATCCATGACGATCAGGTAACCGGTGTTCTCACAATTCATTTTATGAAGGGCTTCATTCAGTGCAGTATCGGAAGAAACTGTATTGAAGTAAGGCTGCTTTCGGGCTAATATCGTTATGATTTTTTCCATAGAATTCATTGAAACCCGTTTTGCCTTGAAAAAGGGATTTGAAATCCGACTTGTTGTAATTTACAAAATTTCGGAACCAAAAAATCTGATTAACAAAAATGTGAAGAAATAATAATTTCGTCAGACCGCTGTCATTGGATCCTGACCCTCGGATCAACTATTCCATATAATATATCAGCCAGGATATTAATGAGAATAAAAAATGCTGCCGTGATCAGCACAGAACCCATTACAACCGGGTAATCCAGTTTTTCCAGCGCATCCACGGTCACTTTTCCGATGCCCTGCCATCCAAAAATATATTCCACAAAAAATGCACCTGCCAGCAATTCGGCAAACCAGCCGGTAACTGCTGTGATCACTGGATTCAGCGCATTTCGCAAAGCATGTTTCCAGACCACCACTCTTTTAGAAAGGCCTTTCGCATAAGCTGTTCGAATAAAATCCTGTTCTAATACATCCAGCATGGCGCTTCGGGTCAGTTGGGTAATAATAGCCAAAGGACGAATGCCTAAAGTGATGGCAGGAAGTATAAGATTTTGCAATGTCAGTCTTTTAGTTCCGGTCGTATCATCAATATCAAACCAGTTTCCGGAAATATGTAACCCGGTCCAATCGCTTAATACAAATCCAAAAACATAAGCGATGATAATGCCCATAAAAAAAGAAGGAGCTGAAATGCCAACTATACTAGAAAATATTGCAGAGGTATCCAACCATGTATTTTGCCTTACTGCAGCGAGTACACCCAACGGAATACCGAGAAACGTAGCAATCAGCATGGCAGCGATGGCCAGCATAAGTGTTCCGGGTAAGGCCTGCATCAGAATGCCCCAGACATCCCTTTTGCTTTGATAGGATTGCCGCAGGTAAGGAATTTTCAATCCAACCCGATAGCTACCAGGTTTTTCATTACCTCCAATAAAAATTCCCTTCAGATTTTTCTGACGTATCTCCTCCCTGCTATGAATACAAATAGGTGAAACATCATCGAGATATAATAAAAACTGCTTCCACTTCGGCTGATCGAGGTATAATTCTTTCCGGATATTGGCTTGAGTGGTGGAATCTCCCGTTTGTCCCATTACTAATCTTGAAGGATCGCCAAAACCCTGGAACAGGAAAAAAACCAGCATCACTACTCCAATTAATACAAGCAAGCTGTACAATATTTTTTTGGCAATAAACTTTAGCATGATCATGGATTACCTGCTGCAGGCAATTTTTTTATAGCACTATTAATGCATTTGTAACTCCATTTTCCAAAAATCGTTCCTTGTTTCAGTAAGTACAAACATGGATTCGTTCTTGCTGCCGTGCGAATGGCAGTATAATCACATTTAAAAACGGGAATAGTTGCAAAAGAAGTTCCTGCAAATGCAGTAGCAGCCTGGTCCATTCGAGCTGTCACGACATACACCGGAATATTTTTTGTTTTGGCGTCTTCATATAATTTGGAAAAATCTTTTTCCCATCGGGAAACAGGCTCAGAAAAATCCATGCAGAATAATAAAATGGCGTATGGCTGATTCAAAATGATCTGGGTTGAGTCTACATCGGTGATACCGGACAAAGTAAATCCTTTGATCGGCGGCTCATTGTTTTTTCCTTTGCGGATCACCTTATCGTAGCGATTCACAAATTTGTATAAGGAATCATTGAAATCAGCCGGGAAATTATCCGAAGTGAATTCAACTGTTTTTCCTTGTTTATCATACACAAAAGTGATCACAGTGCTATCCGGTATTGCATCGGCAGGCAACTTCATTTGTTCAGAAATATTATTGCCCACTTTAAAAGGAAGGCAATCCCATATTGGCAAATACGTCAGCATGTACCACTGGATACCGAAACTCAGAATGATCACTGCGAACATTGCGATGAAATCGATCCTGGGAGAAAAGAATGATTTTATTTTTTTTCGTTGCCAGAAAAGAAAACTGATCAATATAGTCAGCGCTACATCTTTCAGAAAAGATGTTTTGGGAGAAATGGGAATGCAATCGCCAAAGCATCCGCAATTCTTGAATTTACCTGAAAGCAACGCATAACCGGTAAGAAAAGTGAAGAAAATGATCAACAGTAAAAGCAGCCGGCTGAAGATCCGCATTTGCCAGCCCAATAATAATGCGCCTCCGGCAATTATCTCAAATGCGATCATCAGAACTGACAATGCCAGTGAATGCTGATGCAAAAAATCAAAAAAACTGATCAGGGCATGATTGAGAAAAAAAGAGCCTTTTGATAAACTGTCATTCCAGGCTTCAAAAAACTCCTGCATCTTATAACTGAGCCCAAGCGGATCATTCGCTTTTATCAACCCGGAGAATATGAACAACACTCCAACGAAAATTCGTATTATGGTAGTAAGTAGTTTCATGAAGATTCCCGGTTGATCCAACCCTGCACCGATCATTCATTCTCTTTCATCAGGATCAACGCAAATACGCTATAATTAATTATATCAATATAATTCGCATCAATGCCTTCGCTCATGATCGTCTTACCTTCATTGGCAAGTATCTGGCGAATGCGCTGTAATTTCATCAACACAAGGTCCACAAAACTTTCCTGGCTCATGGAGCGCCACGCTTCCCCGTAATCATGGTTTTTATCCATCATTAGTTTTTTTGAAGCCTCCACATTTGCATCATATAATGAAGATATCTTTTCAATCTCCATTTCTTCAGGAGCATCCTGCGGCAATTCCAGCTGGATCAATCCGATCACGCCGTAGTTTATAATGCCTTTGAATTCCGCAGTAATATCATCCGCTACTTTCTGCAATCCTTTTTCCTGTATGGTTCGTATTCGTTGCGCCTTGATGAAGATCTGGTCCACGATGGAAATAGTTCGTAATACTCTCCATGCGGTTCCATAATCCATTGCTTTTTTCAGGAAGATCTCCTTGCAGGAAGCGATCACTTTGTCGTATTGTTTGTTGGTATCAGGCATAAATTTCAGATCAGGCATGTAAGTCAATATAATTGCAATGTTTCAATCCCATCTAATTCCTGACTTATATGTTTCCAATAATTATCTTTAGCTTCAAAAATAACGAACAAAGGCTAATGTTTGTGTTGAATTGTAAAGGAAGATCGCTGACTGTGGATAAACCACTGGTGATGGGTGTGATCAATGTGACGCCGGATTCATTTTATTCGGGTAGCCGAAGATCCGGAATAGATGAAATTTTGCGAACAGCAGATCAAATGCTTACCGACGGAGCAGATATAGTAGACATCGGCGGACAAAGTACAAGACCGGGAAGTGAACAGCTTTCCCTTGAAGAAGAATTGAGACGTGTGATCGGGGCTGTTGGTTCCATTCACAAAAAATTTCCTCAAGCAATTATTTCCATCGATACATTCTATTCCAAAGTAGCGAAAGAAGCTGTGGAATCAGGCGCCAGTATTGTAAATGATATCAGCGCCGGGAATATGGATGAAAATATGATACCGGTTGTTGCTGCTTTAAAAGTTCCTTATGTTTTGATGCACATGCAAGGCATTCCTAAAACCATGCAGGTTGAACCTCATTATGATAATGTGGTGGAGGAAGTTTTCGAATTTTTTCAAAAAAAAATATTGAGTCTGCAAAAAGCCGGGATAAAAGACATTGTTATAGATCCCGGTTTTGGTTTTGGCAAAACCATTGCACATAATTTTGAGTTGCTGCGTAATCTTTCATCATTTACAAAATTGCATCATCCCATCCTTGCCGGCCTATCCAGGAAATCTTTTGCATACAAAACCATTGGCGTTGGTTCTGATGAAGCTTTAACAGGAACCATCGTGCTGAATACAATTGCATTGCTGAACGGAGCTTCTATATTAAGAGTGCATGATGTGAAAGAAGCCAGACAAACTATTCAGCTAATACGGGAATACATAAAAAAATAAGGAACCACCTTTCGATAGTTCCTTACTTAAATTATTCGTAATTCTTTATTACTGATTTGCCGAAGGACTTGTATTATCTTTTACATCCAACACTTCTACATCAAAGATCAATGGTTCAAAAGGCTTAAATGGAGATCCTTCGCCCACATGACTACCATAAGCCAGGAAACCGGGAACATAAAGCGTACCTTTTCCACCTTTTTTAAATAAGCTCAGGCCTTGTTCCCAACCCTGGATCACTTCGCTATTTCCCAAAACAAAAGAATAAGAATTACTTTCAAACACACTGTCAGTTTCCAGTTTTCTACCTGAATATTTTACAGTAATCACTTTCCCGGAATCAACTGCCGGACCATCTCCCTTTTGATTGATCACTACATACACACCCATTCCTGTTTTTATAGCATTGATCTTTTTTCCGGCAAGATAAGTGTCCATCGCCTTTAATTCTTTATCAATCTCACCATTTCGTTTTAATTCCTCCATTTCTTTTTCAATTTCAACCTTTCGCTGTTGTTTTGCTTTAGCTTCCTGCTCAGCTGCTTCTTTTTGGCGTCTCGGTTCATCCTTTTTCATTTCAGCATCATAATCCTGGCGGGCAATGCTGTCATTACTAAAGATCTCAAGTATTTTAAATGTGGCAGTGAAACGATCTCCTTTTTTAGTTCCCGGAGGTAATTGATCTTTTTGACCTTTTGCAATTAAAGAATCAGCCAGTGTGACTACAACAACACTATCACCTTTACGGAGCATTGGGAATACTTCGGCAGGTGAATAATCAGTTTCTCCCGGTGCGGCCACTCTTAAAAATCCTGGCGCTTTATCATAGCTGCTGTATAATAGCGAATCATTGATTTTGCTGATAACATTGAACTTAACGATCTGTCCGGGTTTTGCTAAAGAATCCTTCGTATTGCCCGAAGAAATGATCTTGTATAAAACCCCGCTTTTTGTTCTTTTAAAATCAAGATTATTGCAGGATAGCAAAACTGCAACCGGAAGTAACAACAGTAAAAGACGATTTGTTTTTTTCATATTTGATTATTGTAGTTGAGATTTGTTTTCTTTCATTGCCTGAATAAATTTTTTTACCGTCACATCTAACGGATCATTGCTCCGGCCACCGGCAGCAGCAAAATGTCCGCCCCCTTCAAAATATTTTCGAGCAAATGCATTGCAATCAAAATCACCTTTGCTCCGGAAACTCCATTTGCGTTCTTCATCCCTGTCAATGACCACCGCCACAAGTTTTATACCCTGGATCGTTTGCGGAAAATTTACCAGCCCTTCCGTATCCCCGGTTTTTATTTCAAATCGTAACAGGTCACTTTTGGGTACAGCGATCAATACAGTATTGTATTCATAAAAAACTTCCATGCGATGTAATAATACATGCCCGATAAAGCGTAGGCGATTTTCAAGAAAATTGTCATACAATCCTTCATGAACCTTAGCATGATTAAAACCCCTTGATTTAAGATCGGCAACTAATTTATGTACACCGGGGTGCGCAGACGGAAAACGAAATGAGCCGGTATCCCCTACCACACCAGCATAAATACATTCGCTGATCGCTTCAGTTATTTTATCCCCATTTCCGGATTGAATGATGAGATCATAGATCATTTCACAGGTCGAGCTTTTCGAAGTATCACTGATCCCATAATCAAAGGATGATGTGTCCGGCTCCTGGTGATGGTCTATCAGAATCTTAGTGCATTCCAATTGTTTCAGTTTTTCCGTCATTGTTTTAGTGCGGCTGAAAATATTGAAATCAAGACAAAAAAGCCATTCAGCGTTATTCAGCGCTGTTTCCGCTTTCTCTTTGTCTGTTTCATAGTTCAACACTTCAGTACAACCGGGCATCCAATTGACCCAGGCCGCCCAATTTGTTGGGGAAATAACCGTAACAGAATGGCCCAGTTGAATCAACAAATGTTTCAACGCCAGTGAAGCTCCCATTGCATCTGCATCTGGCTTTTGATGCGTGGTAATAACAATTGTTCGTGGCTGATTGAGTAACGGAAATATTTCTTCAACAGGTCTCATAAAATGGCTGCGAAGGTAAGGAAAGACTTCCTTGTTTCAGGATTCTGTTTTTGCGACAAATACTTTCTGAAATAAATCGAAAAACCGGCAAGTTTCGCTTACTTTTGCGGCGCAAAAAATGAAACGTAACTATGAGTAATCAAACTTTTACCATGATCAAACCCGATGCAGTAAAAAACGGATATTCGGGAGCCATTTTAGATCGTATTATCAATGCAGGCTTTTATATTTCTGCAATGAAATTAACCCGGTTGACACGGGAAAAAGCCGGAGAATTTTATGCGATTCATAAAGAACGTCCTTTTTACGGGGAATTAATCGACTTTATGAGCAGCGGCCCAATCATAGCAGCAATTTTAATAAAAGATAATGCCGTAGAAGAGTTCAGAAAACTGATAGGCGCCACTGACCCGGCAAAAGCTGCTGAAGGAACCATTCGAAAAATGTATGCCAGCTCAGTTGGAGAAAATGCGATTCATGGCAGCGATAGTGATGCCAATGCACAATTCGAGAGTGATTTCTTTTTCACTGAAAAAGAACGATTTTAGAAAATCGTTTACAATATTCAATTAAATATTTTTCACCGGTATCCCAATGCTTTTTAAAAAAAGTATTGGGATTTTTCTTTAATAAATAACATGCATGCCTATGGACATAAGCTTATGTGTAACCTTTTTTGCGGCACTACGTCCCATTGTTAATAGCTGTTAAAAAAAATTAAATATCGTTGTATGGTGAGCATTATACGAAATTAGTCGTATATTCGGGCAACCAAATCGGTAGAATATGTCAAACTCAAGGATCATTAAGCCCACAGAAAGCGAACTCGAGATCTTACAAATCCTTTGGACCAAAGGCCTGGCTACAGTGCGTGAAGTGCATGAAGAATTGGCTAAATCAAAAGATGTCGGCTATACCACAACACTCAAACTCATGCAGATCATGCACGAAAAAGGTT
>DASZPW010000289.1:0-2401 GCA_035550155.1 Chitinophagaceae bacterium
GGCTTATGAAGACAAAGCATTTCCGATTGGCGAAGGACAAACTATTTCACAACCATACACTGTGGCGTATCAATCTCAGTTACTGGAAGTAAAAAATTTTGATAAGGTATTGGAGATCGGTACGGGTAGCGCTTACCAGGCTTGTGTTTTGGCAGATATGGGAGCGCAGGTGTTCACGATCGAAAGACAAAAAAAATTATTTGACAGCAATAAAACATTTCAATTCCTCAAAAAATATCCTACAATCAAATTCTTTTATGGTGACGGTTATGAAGGACTGCCCACATTTGCGCCGTTTGATAAAATAATTATTACAGCAGCTGCGCCGGAAGTTCCGCAAAAATTAATTGATCAGTTAAAACCCGGCGGTATGATGGTATTGCCATTGGGAAGTGGCGAAGTGCAACGCATGATGCGAATTACAAAACTGGAAAGTGGTGCATTGAAAGAAGAAGTGTTTGATCAGTTTTCGTTCGTGCCGATGGTGGAGGGGAAGAAGTGAACCCTCCCGACCTCCCTAAAAGGAGGCCACCAACGCACAGGCCAGACAAATGAAATTTCATTTTACAACTGAGAATATTTTTTGTAAGAAGAATAAATTTAATACTATAGATAACTTCGAATTGGAATTCCCCCTTTAGGGGGATTTAGGGGGCTACACGAATTGCTCCAGCAACTGAATCCTTTTCTCAATTGGAGGATGAGTATCGAACAGTCCGGCAAAAAAACTTTTTTTCTTATCACGTGGATTATCAATGAAGAGTTGAGCGACATCTTCGTTGTGTACGGCTTCTATCAATGGATCGCTGTCGATTTTTCGCAAGGCGTTGGCAAGAGCATAAGGCTTTTTGGTCATTTCTGCCGATCCCGCATCAGCAAGATATTCCCGTTTCCGTGAAATGCCGAAGCGGAGAAAAATTGAGATAAAATAACAAACTGCTGTTACGGCGATAGCAATAAGGATAATGTAACCACCATCTTTTTTGCGACCGCCGGTAAAACGTATACTTCTTAACGCTATCTGCGCTAAGAAAGCAAATATGCCCACGAAAATGATGGAAATGATCAGCAACCTGGTATCACGATTCCGGATATGCGTTAATTCATGGCCGATGACGCCTTCTAATTCATCATCATTTAATTTATCAATAATTCCTTTGGACAACGTGATGGCATACGATTTTTGATCAATGCCGCTGGCAAAAGCATTCAACGAATCATCATCTATGATATAGATCTTTGGAGTAGGCATCCCAAGTTGGATGCAAAGATTTTCTACCAGGTTATACACTCTCATGTTGTCCTTTCGTTCCAGAGGTTGTGCATCAGTCGCCATGCGAATAAAAGCAGCATGACCGGAATATGCGACCAGGAACCAGATGGAAACTCCAATCAATATAAATGGAAGGCCGGAAAGGAACACCTGTGTTACACTTGTTTTGGAACTTATGCTATACCCGTCGGTATAATAATTATAGGTCGAATTCTGATTTTGTACAATGAAGAAAACAATAACATAATACATTGCCAGCAGCAAGGCGGGAAATGCGATCAGTAAAAGAAAAGAGTACCGGTTATTGCGGTTAATCTGTGACTGAATACCGACGTATTGCATATTTAAATCTTCAATTCCGGACTACAGATCTAAAATTGAATTTTGGGTGGTTCTTCCATTTGTTTACGGTCGTCAGCGCCAAGATCGAACATTACTTCCCGCTGAAAACCAAAATTTCTTGCGATCATATTTCCGGGAAATGATTCCACAGCATTATTGTATTCCGTAGTTGCGCCATTGAAAAAACGCCTTGCTGCGGCTAATTTATTTTCAATATCACTCAATTCTCCCTGCAATTGCAAAAAGTTTTGATTGGCTTTCAGGTCCGGGTAGGCTTCCACCGCTACTTTCAAACCCTGCAATGCAGAACCCAATTGTTGCTCAGCAGCAATTTTATCATTGATAGACTGAGCACTCATAGCTGCCGAACGGGCTTCGGTGATTTTGGTCAATAATTCTCTTTCATGTGTTGCATATCCTTTCACTGTTTCTACCAATTGAGGTACGAGGTCATGCCTTTGACGAAGCTGCACATCAATATCTGCAAAAGCATTTTGTCTTCGGTTACGAAGACGGACTAAACCATTATACAAACCCACCACCCACATTATGATGATGAGAATTATGACAACGATTACTATTACTGCTATCATATAAGAGTTTTTATTTCAATATTGAAATTACAGAAAAAGATAATGAAGAAGGGAAAATTAATTTAAGGTTCAAATACCCGCTGAATGGCTTATGGTGTAGATAAAATCAGTGTAAAGCAGAAATATGAATAAAAATCAAAATGCGATCTACTACGGGAGTGACCAGAAGTAGATCGCTTTCTCTTATCGGTAA
>DASZPW010000290.1:0-11685 GCA_035550155.1 Chitinophagaceae bacterium
TTATGGTTTGGATGTTTATAGTTTATGGGAATCTATGGATTCTATAATGACTTACCTGCGAAGGGTGGATCCAAAAGCATTAAAAGTTGCCGAAGATGCTTATCGTTGTTTTGAACCGTATCGGAAAGAAGAAGGACAATCTTATGCAAGAGCTTCGCAATTGGTGCCGGAACTCTGCGAAAATGAAGTGATCGAATTGCTCAAAGAGATCCGCAACAGGATGCCGCAATACAACACCGATCATGAAAATGTTTTTAATGCAGAACAAAATGCGATGGTAGCTGTGAATGCAGAGCGATATTATCGTGCCATGATCCTGGGCGGGCCGCATTCATGGAATGTGCGGGACAGGCATATGGCGGATACATTGGAAAGGCTATTGGATTTTCACGGCCCGGATTCAAAAGCAATTGTATGGGAACACAACACTCATATTGGTGATGCCAGGGCAACTGATATGGTGGATGAAGGCATGTACAATATTGGTGAACTGGCAAGAACAGAACATCATGATAAAGGTGTGGTGTTGGTTGGATTCGGTTCATTTGAAGGTTCGGTTGTAGCGGGGAAAAGTTGGGGCGCTACAATGCAGCGGATGTTTGTGCCGCCGGCTACAAAGAGAAGCTGGGAATATTTGCTACGCAAAGCAGGCATGGAAAATAAACTGCTGATCATGGATGATTTTTCCAATAATGATGTTTTTATGGAAAATCATATCGGCCATCGTGCTATCGGGGTAGTGTATGATCCAAAGTATGAGCAATACGGAAATTATGTGCCGACAATTCTTCCGTTGCGCTATGATGCATTTATTTATATAGACACTACTACGGCATTGCATCCATTACATATTCAGCCGGATGGTCACCAGATCCCGGAAACCTATCCGTTTGGAGTATAAAAATTAAAAAACAATTCAATGCATATTTGGAATAATTATATCATCGTTGCTCTTGCTGCATTGCTGATCATTGCAGTTATTTTCTTTCTTTTAAAACCGTTTGGCAAACCTGCCAGGTCTTCAATTCTGGTTGCTTTGGCTTTTGTATTTATGATTACAGGTTTTTTATGGGAGGATCAAAAGCTGTTTGGGAATTCAATGTTAGGTATCGGAATTGTGTTGTCAATAATAGATGTTTTCAGAACTAAAATCCGAAGCGATTATTGAACCATGGCTAAGAAAAAGAAAATAACGGAACCTTCTGAAATCCCCGTTCCGGAAAAATTGCCGGAAGTGCAGCCATCCACTGCTCCGGAAAATCCGACACCCAATGAAGAACCGGAGATCAACCCTGAAGAAGAGCCTTCCTCACCGGAAGAACCTTCAGAGATACCGGCACCCGAAGAATAATTGGTTTCATAATGTAAAAATTTAAAAAATGAAAGATCCGGCATTGCGTTCTGAAGCATCAACAGTACAGGATTTCAAACAACTGAAAATTAGCAGCCCTGCATTTGGAGAAAATGAAAGGATCCCGGAAAAATATACCTGTGATGGAATGAATGTCAGTCCGCCACTTGATATTACTGGAATTCCTGAAAAAGCTCAATGCCTGGCGTTGATCATGGATGACCCTGATGCGCCGATGGGCACCTGGGTGCATTGGGTAATGTGGAATATTCCGGTGACACATCATTTGAAAGAAAACACCGTTCATGGTACACAAGGGATCAATGATTTTAAAAAACATTCTTATGGCGGGCCTTGTCCGCCATCAGGTACGCATCGGTATTTTTTTAAAATATATGCGTTGGATGAAACACTCATAATGCCTGCTACTACCGGAAAGAAACAACTGGAACGGGCCATGAGCGGCCATATTCTTGCATTTGGAGAACTGATCGGATTGTATCAAAGAAAAAAATAAAATTATGGAAACAATGATTCATGATGCGCTGACCGTGATACAGGAACGGAAAAGCGTTCGGCATTTCACCGGAGAAAAAGTGAGTAAAGAAGATATTGAAACCATTCTTCGGGCCGGCATGGCGGCTCCTGCAGCGGTGCATATGCTGCCGTGGAAATTTATTGTAGTTACAGAAAAGAGCAGTATACAGGCATTGTCTGATGGATTGACATTTGCCAAAATGTTACCGCAGGCAGGTACGGCTATCGTTGTGTGTGCGGCGCCACAGGAAGCTGCAATGAGCAACGAAGCGTTTGCTATTATTGATTGCACTTGTGCCAGTGAAAATATTTTATTGGCAGCAGAAGCTTTAGGCCTCGGAGCAGTATGGACGGCCGTATATCCAAACAAACAGGCAATGGGTTTTGTAAGGAAAGAATTAAACATTCCTTCCGATGTGATTCCGCTGAATTTGATCCCTATTGGCTATCCGACCGGCGAGGATAAGACCCAGGATAAGTTTGAAGCATCTAATATTCATTGGGAGCGCTGGTAATAATCTTGTTCATCTTTTATCGGATTATTTTATGGAACCTAAATTGTTTTGTCAGAGTTGTACAATGCCTATCGATAAAATGGAAGACCGGGGGACAGAAAAAGACGGATCAAAAAGCAGTGAGTACTGTAAATATTGTTATCAGGATGGAAAATTCACCGACCCGAATTTGACACTTGAGGGTATGCAAAAAATTGTTGCCACACAAATGAATCTGATGAATTTGCCCCAGACAGTACTTCAGCAATCATTAGCATTGCTTCCTCAGTTAAAAAGATGGAAAGCTGAAAACAAGTGAAAATTATTTTTTCTGCAAGCAAATTAGTACCGGGAATTGTATTGGTGATCAGCATTGCCGGTATGAATTATTTTTCTTTCGGGGAAAAAAATAATTTGACCATTTTTCATTCTTTTGAATCAGATACAATACCGGTTACGCAAAAAAAGCGACCTGCAGATACATGCTACACCATTTACCTGACTTTCGATGATGGTCCTGTAAAGGAAAGTGAAGAGCTCGTCAAGATTGCATTAAAAGACAGCATTCCCATCAACCTGTTTGTGGTGGGAGAAAAAGTTTTCGCCAACGATACTATGAAGCGGCTTTTTCGATCGTACTTTACTAATCCCTTTATTGAAATAGGAAATCACAGTTTCACACATGCCAATAAAAAATATCAGCAGTATTATAAAAACACAGAAAAGGTGGTAGAAGATTTTAAATTAAATGCTGATACATTACATCTTACCAATAAGATTGCCAGGCTGCCGGGAAGAAACACCTGGCGGATCAATAATAAAAGCAGAACGGATCTTGAGGATACCAATGCAGCTGCAGATTCTTTGGCTGCAATAGGGTATTCAATTTTTGGATGGGATTTGGAGTGGCGGTATTGTTCGGATAGTTGTATGGAAGTTCAGGAAGCAGATCTTCTTTTGAAAGACATAGAGGATTCATTTCATAATAAGAAAACGTTTTCCAATAACAGTATCATTCTTCTTGCTCATGATCCTATGTTCGGAACCAGGAATAATCGGCAACAACTGGAATTATTTATACAAGCGGTCAAAAAAAGAACGAACTACCGTTTTGATAAATTAGATGCATATCATTAATAGGAATAACCAAAGTTGAAAATTGATTATTTGCTGATCAGTATCATTCTGATCATTGAGACGGATCAGTCAATTTTTTTTGAATTGTTACTTATTTCGGTAAAAATCAGGGTTATGATCGGTGAATTGAAACCTCAGGAGATCGAAACATTGTTAAAAAGCCAGATCATCGGAAGGCTGGCTTGTTATGCAGATGGTGTTAACTACATCGTGCCGATGAGTTATGCCTATGATGGAGAATATATTTATGCCCACGCCAAGGAAGGCATGAAGGTTCAGATGATGCGGAAAAATCCGAAAGTTTGTTTTCAAACAGATAAAATGCTGGACATGGCCAACTGGCAAAGCGCTATAGTGTGGGGAGAATATGAAGAATTGAAATCCGAGGAAGAAAGGGTGCAGGCACTTAAAAAATTAATGGATCGTGTGTTGCCCGTTATCAGCAGCGAAACCGTGCATCTTTCTCCGCACTGGCCTTTTCCGCCGGAAGAAATGGGAAGTATTAAAGGAATTGTTTTTCGTATCAAAGTGGAAAAGAAGACCGGGCGATTTGAAAAGAGCACCGCTGAAACATTTTTTGCAACCTGAGTCAATATTTATTTACTTAATAAGCGGATCAATTCTTCAATAAAAGGAAACTGGCCGGAGATAATTTTTTCTTTTGCTGTATTTATATCAAACCATCCGGCTTTATCAATTTCGGGAAACACTTGTTTTTTACCGGAATGCGGCGGCCATTCCAGTTCAAATGTGTTACTATGAATATGCCCGGGATCCACATTTGCATGAGCTGCCCAGGCCACTATCAGTTTACCGCTTTTTTGTTTTAATGGGGTAAGTGCTAAAAATTTTCCCGGGGCTTTCAATTCTGTTTCTTCTTCAAACTCCCGTTTCGCTGCTGTTAATGGATCTTCCTCTTCTGTGAATTCTCCCTTGGGAATAGACCAGGCGCCGAGATCTTTATTTTTCCAATACGGACCTCCGGGATGAACCAAAAAAAATTGTAGCGAATGATCCCGAACCCGGTACAACAACAATCCTGCGCTTTTTTTACTCATGGTTTTCTGAATTTTTGTTCCGGCAGTTATTCAAGTTAATAAAAGATAGGGAACTGATTTATGACACATTTTTTCACAAATATGCCTGATGAAAAATCATCATGATGGATGACAGCGATCATTTCCGAACGTTGCAGAGGATAATAGATTTGTTATGATTCTTTTAATCAGGTTTCAGTTTTTTTATGAAGAGTAGCACAACGATTCAGCCATATAACGAAACAATGCGGTTCGGGGCATTAGCCGCATGGATGGTGACTATTCTCCTGTTGGCAACAGGCTTTCAGCGAATCAAAGATGTGGTTGCCTATGTAATGCTAAAGCTCTATGAATTTTTTATTCAACGAAATGCAGTTAAAATATGATACTGGAAGTGAACGATACAAAAACTATTGAGGATATCCGGAAAGAGTTTTCGGAATATTATCCTTTCCTGAGCATTGAATTTTATGATGAACCACACAAATCTGGAGAAACATCCTCTTACAAACATCTGTTACCACACAATAAAACGATCAGGGATATCCGGAGAAAACATAATCCGGGTATGTTAGAGATCCATTCCTGGCATAAGACCGGAATTGTAGAACAGGAATTTAAAAGATTGTATGGTTTGAATGTTCAGATCCTTCGCCGGCAAGGCGATGCATGGATACAAACTGCGGGAACAGATGAACTGTCGCTGGAAGAACAAAATGAGATCGGACGCAATGCTACGCAGGATGTACTGCATGGCACTGACCGTTCATTTGAAAAAGAGAAACCACTTTAATATTTTATTATGACCACACTGGAAGCACATATAAAAGGAAACAAACCTGTAGTCGTTGATTTTTCTGCGGATTGGTGTACTCCCTGTAAATTGATGGAGCCTGTTCTTCATGAAATTAAAGAAAGGGTGGGAGACAGGGCTATCATATTAAAAATGGATATTGATAAATGTCCTGATTGCGTGAGCTCCTATAAAATTCGTGCAGTGCCCACTCTGATCATTTTTAAAGAGGGAGAAATCTTATGGCGGAAAAGCGGCGTTACCCCGGCGCATGAGATCCTGCAACACCTGAACATTTATATCAGTTGATACATGCAGGTAATTTCATCGTATTTGTTTCGTATAAATTCAATGGTAAAAAAATTTTAAGAGAATATGCCGGTAACTCCTGATATATGGAAAATGCTGGCGGGTGTTGCCATCTTCATGCTGGGCATGAATTTTTTGGAAGAAGGATTGGGCCAACTGGTCGGACGGCCTTTTAAATTATTTCTCAAAAAACAAACTTCCAACCATATCAAAGCAGTTGCAGGCGGTACAGTGGTCGCCGGTATTTTACAAAGCAGCTCTGTAGTAAACTTAATGGTGCTTGCATTCGTTGGCACAGGTGTTATCGGAATGAAGAATGCTCTGGCCATTATCCTTGGAGCAAATTTGGGAACTACGCTCAGCAGCTGGATCGTTGCTACGATCGGTTTTCAGTTCGGTATCGAAAAGTTTGCATTACCGCTTACAGGCATATTCGGGATCTTAATGATACTGTCTGACAAAGAAAGCCGTTTTCGCCAATGGTGCCGGTTGGTTTTAGGCTTCAGTTTTCTTTTTGTCGGTTTAAATTATATACGGGAGGGTTTTGAAAATGCAGTATTACATCTCAACCTTGGACTGCTCAATCAACAACCGGCAATATTATTTGTTTTGGCAGGTTTTTTTATCACGGCACTGATCCAGTCCAGTTCTGCCACGGTGGCCATTGTGCTGAGTGCGTTGTATGCACATGCTATCGGGCTGTTCACTGCTACTGCGATTGTGTTGGGTTCCGAAGCAGGTACAGCAGTTAAACTCCTGTTAGCATCAGTGAAAGGAACGGCATCCAAAAAAAGAGTAGCATTAGCTAATTTTTTATTCAACGTCATTAATGTATTACTCATATTTATTTTTCTTGTACCGGTGAACAGGCTAATCACTGAAGTGGTCGGAATTAAAGATCATTTGATCGCCCTGGTGTTTTTTCAAAGTTTTGTAAATCTCATCGGGATCTTTCTTTTCTTACCGTTTTTGAACCGGTTAGGGATGTTGCTGGAAAAAAGATTTACCAGGCCCGATAAAGAAACATTGTTCATTCATAAAGTGAAAGCCGCTGATCGGGAGCTGGCATTGGTTGCATTGGAAAAAGAAACACGACATTTCATATATCATGTAGTCAGGTTTGTATTGGATGCATTTGACAGGGAGCCGGCACATTCCAACGACCTGGAATTGTACAGGGATTTTGAATCTAAAAATATGATGGGGAAATACGAATTTATAAAACAGCTGCATGGTGAATTATATAATTATGCAATAGAAATGGAAAGTTTTAATACCGACAAAGAATTTTCCGTTCGGTTAGAACAACTGATCTCTACATCAAGAAATACTATGTATGCCGCCAAAAATCTGAAAGATGCATTGCCGGATATTGATCAGCTGAAAAAGTCATCGAATGATATGAAGTATGGATTTTACAATCTGACAAGCGATAAGATTGCCGCATTTTATGAAGCCGTTATTCATTTATTGACCTCAAAAGGGCAGCATAATTATTTTGAACCATTAAGTGCATTATATAAGTCTGTGCAGGTAGAATACTCAGGTACCTTGAAGAATTTATATCAAAAAGAATATGTAAAGCATGTAAACGAAGTTGAATTTTCTACTTTATTCAATTTTAACCGGGAAATGTACACACTGGAAAAATCAGTGTTATTCGCATTAAAAGATCTTTTACTCACGGAAAAAGAATCAGAATACTTTGACGAGCTGCCCGGATTTATCCGCTGAATACTTCATTGTAGTTGTTGTCAGTTGCTGAAAGAACTATATCATTTTCCTTTTAGAAACCTGATTTAAATAGGTAGCCTTCCTAACAAATGTCATAAAAGGAAGCTGGCAAAAAATTTACCTTACCCTTGCGTTACAGGTGACACGATATTTCATTTTGCTATTAAAAAATTATGGCCACAAGCCCACAGTTTAACCGCCAGATCAGGCAGATCATCATGCTTTCTTTGCTGATCCTGATGATCTTTCTTGTAATTAAAGAGCTATATGTTTTTCTCCCGGGTTTGCTTGGCGCTGTGACTTTATACATCCTGGGACGCAACAGTTATTTTCAACTGGTGTATCACCGAAAATGGAGAAAAGGGTGGACGGCGGGATTATACCTCCTTGCGTTTTTCCTGTTGCCGGCGTCCATTGTTTATTTCACATTCTCATTATTGGAAAAACAATTGCATCCTTTTCTTAGTGACCCGTCTTTAATGTTTGAAAAAGCGAAAGAAGCTATCCATAGTGTACAGCAAAGAGCCGGTGTGGTCCTCATTTCGGAAGAAACACTTACAGAATTTCAAAAAAAATTATCCGTGCTACTTGCTCAACTTGTAAATAACACCGTGAATTTACTGGCAAACCAGGCGATCCTGCTTTTTGTATTGTATTATATGCTCGTTCACTGTAAAGAAATGGAGTCATACCTGTCACGAACAATTCCTTTAAAAAAGACAAATGTTAATCTGCTTGCCAATGAAACCAAACGTTTGATAAAAGCCAGTGCACTGGGAATACCATTGATCTCTATTATTCAGGGTATTACCGCTATGATCGGGTATATCATTTTTGGTTTGCATGATTATGTGTTGTGGGGTTTTCTTACAGGAATATTTGCTTTTTTCCCGGTGGTCGGCACCATGATGATTTGGATACCGCTGGTTACTTTCATGTACATGGGAGGCGATACATGGAATGCAACCGGTTTATTCTTCTATAGCCTGATCGTTACCGGCAATATTGATTACATTTCCCGTATTACCATTCTTAAAAAGCTTGGGCATGTTCACCCGGTAGTGACGGTATTGGGGGTCATTGTTGGTTTGGGTTTATTCGGATTTATTGGGTTTATTTTTGGCCCTTTGCTTTTAAATTATATAACTCTTATTTTCAAGATTTATATCAATGAATTTGTTGAAACTAATGCATGATTGAAATGGTACTTCCGTGATAGCTGTTGAAACTCCGGGCTCAAATAAAAGTAATTCAGAATAGAAAAGGTATTTTAATCTTTGCGATGCAGAATTTTGTCAATGATATTCTCAATACCTTCCGAAGCCCGATCCGCTAAATGGCCGATGATCTTATCAATTCCATTGCGTATCTTTTCATTGTCCCAGATTGAACTGAATATCTTTTCTTTAATTTTTTCTTTACCGGATTCTTTTTGCGATGACCTGCTGAATACTGAATTGATGGCCATGGAGGCATAGTTCTTTTGTAAATGGTCCAGGTTATCTTCCAGTTTACTTTCATAATTCTTTGCTTCCAGCCGCAGCCGGTAGATCTCTTTTTCCAATGTATCCAGGTTTTTGATCTTCGTTGACATAACAAATACTATTAAAAATTAAAATGGATCTTCTTCATCGATGTTTTCTTCTGATTGGCTGATAAATGCTTTGATGATCGGGTTTACAAACAACGGCTTTCTGAACAATGCCAACAGAATAATTACCAGGAAAATTATTCCTGTAGTGATGCTGAAGCCTGCAATATAACTTCCGGTCATTTGACTGAACCATAAGCTTAACACAACTCCGAGGAAAATAATAAAAAGGAATAGCAGGAAAAGCGAAATAATGATCCAGATAAAATAGCCTGCTGATTTAGACAACAACCGCACTGCACGCAGCCGGTACACTTTCATTCGTGTTTCAAAATATTCACGGAGCAATTTTGCATTTTCCTTAAAAAAGGATCCAAGATTTTCCTGATTGTCGCTCATAACAAACTTTTTATAAAATTAAGAACTGCTTGCATCATAAAAGCATGACCCTGCTCAACCGGCCGGGTGATATTGTAGCCAAAAAAAGATTCATTTATGCTGAAGTGAACCCCAGTATAAGCTCACCCTTTTTTCTTTTTTATTTTGAATTGTTCTACCTTTTTCCAGGTGCCTGTATTTAGTACGTTTTCTTTAGCACACCAGCCTCTTCTTGCTACGGCTACACCCAAGGTCATATTATCAAATTGTGTCAATGCATGCGAATCAGTGCTGATGGTGATGATGACTCCTTTTTCTATGGCATCTTTCACGAGGTCATCTTTCAGATCAAGACGATCAGGTTGTGCGTTGATCTCGATGGCAGTGCCGGTAGCTACAGCTTTTTCAAATAGTTTTTTCCAATCCACGGGATACGCTTCTCTCTTGCCGATCAGTCGTCCGCTGGGATGGCCGATGCAATGAACCGAAGGATGCTCACATGCTTTCAGCAATCGCTCCGTGTTATCTTTATTAAAACCGGAATGAATGGATGCTACCACCCAATCAAATTCTTTCAACAGGTCATCCGGCAGGTCCAGAGAACCATCAGCCAAAATATCCACTTCCACACCTTTCTTCACGAGGTCTCTTCCGATCTTTTTATTCACTCTCTCAATTTCCACAAATTGTTTCCGGAATTCGGCAGGCTTCAATCCGCCGGCAATTCGTTCACTCGGCGAGTGATCCGTCATCACGATATATTCATATTGCGGAAATTCTTTCAGAATATATTTTGCGATCGTTTCAATTTCTTCAGCTCCGTCGCTCCAGGTGCTGTGCATTTGCATATCGCCTTTCATATCCTGTAATTCTATAAGCTCAGGCAACTTTTTTTTCATAGCGATTTTTATTTCGCCTCTTAGTTCCCGCAGTTCAGGAGGAATAAATTGCAAACCCAGGTGATGATACACTTCTTCTTCCGTGTTTCCGGCCAATCGTTTCTCCGTTTTTTCATCAAACAAGCCATATTCATTCAGTTTCCATCCTTTTTCCTTTGCCATCAACCGAAGTTCTATGTTATGTTCTTTGGAACCGGTAAAATATAATAACGCAGAACCGTATTCATAGTCGTTAACCAACCGCAGATCCACCTGCGTATTACTTTTTTTTAGTAAAATACTCGCTTTGGTTTCTCCGCTTGCCAGCACTCTGCCGCATTGTGGGATGGAAATAAAATTGGCCACTGCTTTTTTCCAGTTTTTTCGTTCTGCTGTTGCAATGATATCAATATCGCCGATCGTTTCTTTTTTTCTGCGGAGGCTGCCGGCGAGTTCTGCTTTTTTTATTCCGGGAATTTTCAGCACTATGTCTAAAATATCATTGCCTGTTCTCCATGCTTCTGAAAGCAACATTCGTGTATGTGATTCTTTGAATAGCTTCAGCCCCCGTTTCATATTCTCGATCTTTTTAGCGCCGAAACCATTTAATTTTTCCAGCTTGCCTGCTTCAATGGCGGCGATCAGATCATCACGGTTGTCAATTTTTAATTTTTCATGTAATGTTTTGATAGTGGCAGGGCCAAATCCGTTTATATCCATGAGATCAAGCAACTCCTGCGGGACTTCTTTTTTTAGTTTCTCGTATGTTTTTATTTTACCTGTTTCCAGGAATTCCATGATCTTTTCTGCAATGCTTTCACCAATGCCGCTGAGTTGGTCCAGTGATTTTACATCGGTTGCATATACGCTGATATCTTCTTTGAGATTATTCAATGTCCTTGAAGCTTTGTCGTATGCTAAAGCCCGGAAGCGTTCTTCTATCCCTTTGTAACGGTAACAAGATGCCATCCTGTGAAAGATTGCCGACAGGTCTGCATTATGACTACTGTTCTCTTTTTTGTGTTTCACAACGTTCTCTTCAATATGTATAACAGGAACACTCATAAAAGTGTAACAAAAAAACCATTAAAAGGTTATCGAAATCAATGAGGACAATCAAAGCATGAGGTGATGATGGTCAGTGGTTTCTGCAAAACATTCATGATACATTTGAATCAAATCTCTAATTATGACTCCCAAGTTAGTGTCAGGTGCCGAAGAAATATTGCAGGCTGTTAAATACATGCCGTGTGTTTCTATTATCATGCCGTTTGAGCCGAAGATGTCGTTGAAATCGGAATTGGAATACAAGCTCAAACTTGCAGTAGGGAAGGTGGACAGTGAATTGATGGCCAGCTACACAGAAGATAAAGCGCTGGCTGTGCTTCGCAAATTAAGAGCATTGATCCAAGACCTGGATTACAGCACTTATAAAAAAAGCATTGC
>DASZPW010000291.1:0-12225 GCA_035550155.1 Chitinophagaceae bacterium
AAACGCGAGGTGATCGTCGTGGTTGACAAATTGAGGCAGCACAAAAGCGGCAACTTTACCATTCTGCAATTTTTTTGCTTGCGCCACTAATTTTATCTGTTGATTTTTTTCTCTTGCTACAATGGCGTCTCCGACATTTACATTTTGTATTCCTGTAAATAAAATGTCTTCTGGTTTTTCAATGATGCCGTATGCGTGGGTGAGCAGGAATGTCCATTTGTTCACCGCATCAAAACCTTCTACATCAAGTTTTGGGTTGCTTTCTGCAAATCCTAACTGTTGTGCCATTATCAATGCCTGTTTGAAGTCAAGGTTTTCTTCAAACATTTTGGTAAGAATAAAATTGGTTGAGCCGTTTACAATTGCCTTGATGGAATGCAACAGGTCGTTGTCATAATATTCTTCCAGGTTGCGAATGACGGGAATGGAGGCACAGGCTGCGGACTCATACAAAAATGACTGGCCTGTTTGCTGCTGGAGTTTTAATAATTCCGGCAAATGTTCTGCGATCATTTTTTTACTGGCACTCACCACATTCTTCCCATTTTTCAAAGCCGTGGAAACAATTTGAAAAGCTGCGTCAGCATCATCAATTACTTCAACAATAACATTGATGGTGGGATCATTCAGCAATTCATTTTTGTCGGTTGTAAAAAGTGATGCAGGAGCTTGGCGTTTTTTCCCGGGATTTTTAATACATACTTTTTTGATCCTGGCTTTCAATGAAGGGGTTTTTTCAAGGACTTTATATAATCCCTCTCCGACCACTCCAAACCCAAATAATCCTATAGTTAATTCTTTATGCGCTGTCATAAATTTGAATTAGATGCAGAAACTGCTTTTCGATGAAAACTTCCTGCAGTTTTTTCCCCAATAAAATCTGTTATTACATGTTCGATTGTTTCATATTCCAGCAGAAAACCGTCATGGCCATAAGATGAATGAATGGAACGAAACTGAGCTCCCGGAATTACATCTGCGAGAAATTGCTGTTCTCTCAATGGAAAAAGAATATCGGTGGTGATGCCGATCACCATTGTTTTTGCTTTTATTTTTTTCAAAGCTGCTTCCACTGATCCCCGATTCCTTCCCACATTGTGTGAATCCATGGAACGACTCAGGAAATAATAGCTGAAAGCATTGAAACGTTTTCCTAATTTTTCTCCCTGGTAACGTTGATAGGATTCACTTTTAAAGTTGTCATACTTATCGGCAGATTCTTCCGATTGTGCATTCCAATACGTTTCATAATGACGATAGGAGATAAGCGCCAGCCCTCTTGCAACCTTCATTCCTTCCAATCCTGCTTTTTCATTTTTTTCTTTCCATGTCGCATCTGTTTCAATACAGAATCGTTGTGAAGCGTTGAAGGCAATGGCCCATGGTGAATGAAAAGCGTTCGTGGCTAACGGAACGATGTGCTCAAACAATTCCGGTTCTTCAATAGCCCATTCCAGTAATTGCTGTCCGCCCATGCTTCCACCAATACCAATATGAATTCTTTCTATGCCCAATGTAACTCTCAATGGCTGGTAAGCCCGGATCATATCACGGGTTGTAAAAAACGGAAATTGATGAAAATAAGGGTCCCCTGTTACCGGATTTACATCCAGTGGGCCAATGCTTCCATAACAACTGCCGGGCATATTGACACAAACGATAAAATATTTTGATGGATCGAATATTTTTCCTTCGCCGGTTAATCCCTCCCACCATTCCGCCGGATCGCTGTTAGCAGTAAGTGCATGAAATATCCAAACGACATTATCTTTTGTTTCATTCAATCTTCCATGTGTCGTATAAGCCAAGTGATAACCCGGTAAAGATATACCTGACTCTAATTGGAATGGATGTTCATGTTTATAAACAGTGATCATTTACGATACTAATTGTTTTTCAAATACCTGTTCAAATGCCTGTTCAAAATCTGCTTTGATATCTTCTATATGTTCAATGCCTGTGCTGATACGAACCAGGTTAGGTAAAACGCCTGCAGATTGTCTTTCTTCATCGCTCAATTGTTCGTGAGTAGTTGATGCAGGATGTATCGCTAATGTTTTTGCATCGCCAACATTAGCAAGGTGACTCACGAGTTTTAATGAATCAATGAATTTGCGCCCGGTTTCTACTCCGCCTTTGATTCCAAATTGCAATACGCCACCAAATCCATTGGTGAGATATTTTTTTGCAAGATCATTGTAAGGACTGCTTTTCAAACCCGGGTACCAAACGAATTCTACTTGCGGATGTGCTTCCAGCCATTGGGCTAATTCCAATGCATTATCCACCTGGCGTTGTACACGAAGGCTGAGTGTTTCCAATCCCTGAAGATTTAAAAAAGAATTAAAAGGCGCCTGGCAAACACCAAAATCACGAAGACCTTCCACTCTTGCACGAATGATGAACGCAATGTTTGGAAGGCCCAGCGGATTTCCTTCGCCAAACACATCCCAGAATTTCAGTCCATGATATCCTTCACTTGGTTCTGTGAATTGGGGGAATTTTCCATTTGCCCAATTATAATTTCCGCCATCAACGATCACTCCGCCAATTGTAGTGCCATGTCCGTTGATCCATTTTGTGGTAGATTCAACAACAATGTTTGCTCCCCATTCAATTGGCCTGAATAAATAACCGCCGGCGCCAAATGTGTTATCAACTATCAATGGCAGATCATAATCTTTTGCAAGAGCAACAAATTTTTCAAAATCAGGAATGTTCAGACGTGGATTACCAATCGTTTCCAGGTAGATCGCTTTCGTGTTTTTGTCGATCAGCGGAACAAAACTTTCAACATTATCACCGTCGCCAAAACGTACATCAATACCCAGTCGTTTAAATGAAACTTTAAATTGATTATGCGTCCCGCCATATAGGTAAGAAGTACTGATGAAATTATCTCCGGCTTTAAGAATGTTGGTTAATGCCAGGAATTGCGCTGCTTGTCCCGAAGCAGTTGCTAATGCTGCCACACCGCCTTCCAATGCAGCGATGCGTTGTTCAAACACATCGGTTGTCGGATTCATAATACGGGTATAAATATTACCGAATTGCCGTAGTCCAAAAAGATTGGCGGCATGTTCGGAACTGTCAAAACCATACGAAGAGGTTTGATAAATGGGAACTGCTCTCGATTTTGTTGTCGGGTCGATTTGCTGACCTGCATGGATCTGCAACGTTTCGAAATGAAGATTTTTACTCATACTATTAATTTTTAAGATTTAAAATCTGGTTTGTTGTGAAAAGGGGCAATCGTAAATGAGGGTCCTGGACCTTTGAAGGGGAAATTATAGTATGCCTTGCGGCATACAACATCTGTAACAAATACATTTTTTGAATAGAGCAGTTTCTTTTATATGTGATTTGTTCAGTGCCATTTTTATTTCCTATAAAATTAGTAGGGTTTGATAATTGCAACCAAATATTCCGTGTCATAAAGCTGCAATTAAATGTTAAAGAAATTTTTTTCTAACGACTGTTTGTGATTCAGGTTTGATTTTTCAAATGCCTGTTCGATATCCTTTACCAGGTCACTTGCTTCTTCCAATCCAACTGAAAGCCGTATCAAACTATCTGCAACTCCTGCAGCTCTTCTTCGTTCAGCCGGAATGGATTTGTGTGTCATCTGAGCAGGATGACATAATAAACTTTTTACTCCCCCGAGACTTTCTGCAAGCCGTAATAATTTTGTTGATGTCACAAAAGAAGTTGCGGCTTCTTCGGTATCATTTTTTAGAGTAAATGAAACAATGCCGCCGAAACCTTTGCTTTGTTTTGCAGCTATTTCATGATTTCGATGTGTTGTTAAGCCGGGGTAAAAAACTTTATCAACTAATGGATGTGTTTCCAGGTATTCGGCAATTGTTTGCGCATTGAGGCAGTGTTGTTTAATTCTCAATGAAAGGGTTTCAATGCCACGGATCACCAGCCAGCTATCAAAGGGAGCGAGGATAGCACCGCTTGCATTTTGAATGAATTTTATTTTTTCTCCTGTTTCTTTTTCTTTTGTCACTACCAGCCCTGCAATGAGATCACTATGTCCGCCAAGATACTTGGTGGCAGAATGGATCACAATATCTGCTCCCAGCAAAATCGGCTGTTGAAGTGCCGGCGATGCAAAAGTATTATCAACACAGAGCAAACAATGATGAGCTTTTGCAATTTTGCCAATGGCCTCAATATCCGAAATTTTTAAAGTAGGATTGGTAGGCGTCTCGATCCATATCAATTTTGTTTTTTCTGTGATAGCGTTGAAAACATTTTCTGCATTGGTGGTATCTGTATAATTGACCTTGATCCCGAATTTTTGGTAAATATGTGTGAAGAGACGAAAGGCGCCACCATAAATATCATCAACTGCAAGAATTTCGTCTCCGCTTTGCAGCAATTTTATCACTGCATCAATGGCGGCAAGCCCGCTGCTGAATGCGATGCCGGTGCTTCCATGTTCCAGCTTTGCAATGATTTCTTCCAAAGAAGCCCTGGTTGGATTATTAGTTCTTGCATAATCAAAACCTTTGTTCACACCAGGAGCTTCCTGAACAAAAGTGCTGGTTTGATAGATCGGAACTGAGATTGCTCCTGTCAGCGGATCAACCGGGATACTGTGGATCAATTGTGTTGCATTGTAGCTCATAAAAAATTTTTTTTCTCTCAAAGAGAGATGTTTACGATAGTATTGTTATGAGCACTTACCAGGAAGAGGAAAGAAATTTTACCGGAGAGTTTTTATGTTACTGCAAGGAGTAAATAAAAAAGCTCATCCGATAAATCAGATGAGCTTTGAATATTTTAAGAAGATATTTCGAAGCTATTAATCTGACTTATCTGTCCCTGACGCTAATGGTCTGGGCTGGAATTGGCACCTTGTCCCGATAAAATCGGAACAGGTTGTCAAGGCTTCATCGGGCCATTTCCCTCAGCCTTTCTTGATAAGTGATCGTTTAAAGAACTGTAACAAAGATATGTGCTGCGATTTCAAACTTCCAAAAATAATTTGAGATTTATTTTTTTGTACAAATGAACGTTAGCATTTTTCTACATATTACAAAGTTCTCCAGTTTTTGCGTAGCCATTCATCTTGTGAAGAAGCCATTTGGTCCACAGTTACCTTCGCTTCAATTTTTTCCTGTGCATTATGTATCGCTTTACTGATCATATTATGTTCGATCACCTGGTCTTCCTTCATCCCAAATTGTTTCATCATCTGAACAATTTTATCACTGCCAAATTCTTTGAATAATGGTTCATCCATGGCAGACCAAACTTCAGCTTCTTCCAACTGCAATCGTTCAAAAAGATCTTTTTCTTTTTGCGGAAGAGGATAATGCTCTGCAAAGACCACTTTTTTCCCTTCAATTTGCGGCAGATGCACCTGGCCGGCTATTAGAGATCTGTTAACCAGGTTTATTTCACTTCCCAGGTTCTCCTGCGCCTGCCGAAGCGTTTCATTGAACCAGAAAATGAGAATGACATTTTGTTCTTTATTACATAATGCTGCAAGCGTTTTCCATTTGGCTGCCTGCACCATCAGGATCTTGTCCACCACTTTAACGCCGGGTTCTTTTTTCCTGAAAAGATTGAACATATCCATTTTTTTCCCGGATGAAGATAAGAGATTCATGTGGTTTTTCTTCATGAACAAAATGCAAGGGAGCTTTGTTTTATCTTCGCTTTCCATTTTATCATGGCTGAAAAAAATAAAAACGGATTTGAAACGCCGGCCCAGGAACCTGAAATGATCCAGGTTTTTGGATCCAGGGTACACAACTTGAAGAATATTGATATTTCAATTCCGAAAAATAAATTAGTGGTGATCACCGGAGTGAGCGGCAGCGGCAAATCTTCCCTGGCATTTGATACCATCTATGCAGAAGGGCAGCGCCGCTATATGGAAACATTCGGCGCTTATGCCCGTCAATTCATCGGCGATATGGAGCGGCCTGACGTGGATAAGATCACCGGCCTTTCGCCTGTGATTTCCATCGAACAAAAAACAACCAATAAAAATCCCCGCTCCACCGTTGGAACCGTTACTGAGATCTATGATTTTATGCGCCTGCTTTTTGCCCGTATTGGCGAAGCATATTCTTATAATACAGGTAAAAAAATGGTGAAATGGAGTGAAGAAGAGATCGTAGAAAATATTTTTCAAAAATATAAGAATAAAAAAATTGCGTTGCTGGCTCCATTGGTACGGGGAAGAAAAGGCCATTACAGGGAGTTGTTTGAAGATGTACGGAAAAAAGGTTTTCTGAAAGTAAGGGTGGATGGAGAAGTAAAAGATCTGACACCAAAAATGCAGGTGGATCGTTACAAAATTCATGATATTGAATTGGTCGTAGATCGCTTGCAGGTAACAGATGATCTGAAAGCAAGATTAAGTCAAAGTGTTCAGCAAACTTTGAAACTGGGAAAGGACCTGATGTTTTTGCTGGTCAATGACAGCGAAAAAGCGATCCAATATTCCAAGCAGTTGATGTGTGAAGACACCGGCATTAGTTATGAAGAACCTTCTCCTAACTCTTTTTCATTCAATTCTCCTTATGGCGCCTGCCCGGTTTGCAAAGGACTTGGCACCAAACACCATATTAATATGGAGGCGGTAATTGTTGATCCATCATTAAGCATTAGTGAAGGTGGCATTGCACCTTTGGGAGAAGAACGGGATGCCTGGGTATATCGGCAAGCTCAGGAAGCTGCAAGAAAACATAAAATTTCATTGACTACTCCGATCAATAAGCTTTCTAAAAAGCAACTCAACATCATGCTTTATGGAAATGAAGAGGGCCAACAGGAAGACCTGGACTTTGAACATATGAAGTTTGATCCTTCTGCTCCATTTGAAGGTATTGTAAATATGTTGCAGCGCTGGTTTGCGAATCCTTATAGTGAAGCGATCCGTGATTGGAGTGAGGATTATATGATATTAAAGCCATGCGATGAATGTAATGGCGCCAGGCTAAAAAAAGAGAGCCTTTGGTTCAAAATAGCTGGAAGAAATATTGCTGAGCTAAGCAAAATGAATCTCGATAATCTTTATGCTTGGTTTGATGGCATTGAATTGCGGATTGACAATAAACAAAGAGCTATTGCCAAAGATGTGTTGAAAGAGATCAGGGAACGGTTACAATTTTTGTTGGATGTTGGATTAACTTATTTGACTATCGATCGTCCTTCTAAAACCTTGAGTGGCGGCGAATCCCAGCGAATTCGATTGGCTACTCAAATCGGATCGCAACTGCAAGGCATCACGTATATTTTAGATGAACCTTCTATCGGGTTACATCAAAGGGATAATCATCGCCTGATAGACTCATTAAAAAATTTGCGGGATATTGGAAATAGTGTCCTGGTAGTGGAACATGATAAAGACATCATGCTTGCCGCCGACTACCTTATTGATATTGGTCCAAGAGCAGGTTTTCATGGAGGAAAAATCGTGGCGGAAGGAGATCCTAAACATTTATTGAAATTAGATACGCTGACTTCCAGTTTTTTAAATGGCCAACGTAAGATCGAAGTGCCGGAAGAAAGAAGAAACGGCAATGGAAAATTTATTGAGCTGAAAGGAGCAAAGGGGAATAATCTGCAAAATGTAGATGTGAAATTTCCATTGGGAAAATTCATTGTAGTGACAGGAGTGAGCGGCAGCGGCAAATCCACATTGATCAATGAAACCTTGTATCCTATTCTTTCAAAACATGCTTATAATTCCAAAGCCACTCCGCTGGAATATAAATCCATAAAAGGATTAGAGTATATTGATAAAGTGATTGAGATAGATCAATCTCCGATTGGCCGGACTCCAAGAAGTAATCCTGCAACGTACTGTGGATTTTTTACGGATATCAGAACATTATTTGCTTCCATTCCTGAAGCAAAGATCAGGGGATATAATGCGGGGCGTTTTTCATTCAATGTAAAAAGCGGACGTTGTGATGTATGCGAAGGCGGCGGCATGCGTGTAATTGAAATGAATTTCTTGCCGGATGTTTATGTTCATTGCGAAAAATGTAATGGCAAAAGATATAACAGGGAAACACTGGAGATCCGTTATAAAGGAAAATCGATTGCCGATGTACTGGATATGACGGTGGAAGAAGCTACTGAGTTTTTTCAGAATGTTCCCTATCTCTATCGCAAAATAAAAGTGTTGGATGAAGTGGGACTCGGATATATTACATTGGGACAATCGGCCGTAACATTGAGTGGCGGAGAAGCGCAACGGGTAAAACTTTCTACAGAACTTTCTAAAAGAGATACGGGGAAAACATTTTACATCCTGGATGAGCCGACCACAGGTTTGCATTTCGAAGACATTCAGCATTTATTGAATGTGCTGAATAAGTTGGTGGACAGAGGCAACACGGTTTTGGTGATCGAACATAATATGGATGTAATAAAAGTAGCGGATCATATTATAGACCTGGGCCCTGAAGGCGGTGATGGAGGCGGAAAGATTTTGTTTGAAGGAACACCAGAAGAATTGATAAAAAATAAAGAAAGTTATACGGCAGAGTACCTGAAACCGGAAATAAAATAAATATAAAAGCACTCCGTAAGAGTGCTTTTATATTTATTGAGAGTAAATTTATTTTGGTGGAGCTGGGGGAGGAGGAGGCATTTGAGTAGGTCCTGATGCCGCAGGTTTTTGTTGCATCAGCTGATCCAAAATACCAGAAACCCAAAGCAAACCGGCAATTTCTAAAATTAAAGACAGCCACACTCCGACGCCAGTTGATTTTTTTACTTCCACAACAAAAAACCCGTTTGATACCTGTCCGTTACCATTCGATGCTATTAAAACAATAATGGTTAAAAGTAAGGCTAAGGCAAATGCAATGATAGCAATGAGTTTGCCCTGCTTGTCAAAAGGTTTTGTTTTATCCCCGAGGAGGATACAATCAACAATTACAACAGCAAATGCAAGAGCGGAAATAATTCCACCCCAAACTCCATAACCCATATGTGAATCGGTTCCCAATTTTACCCAGGGGAGAAACAAGAATATTAGTCCCAGAACTGCAATAGCAATGGTAATAAGTCTTTGTTTGTGAAGATTTACATTTTGCATAACGGTTATTGTTTATTTGATTTTAATTGTGTTTATATTTTTTATTCTATGCTGAACTTAAACCTAAATTAACAGGTTAAAATTTAAAATTGAATACTTAGAAAAGGCGGGGTACTTTCGGTCTGTTTATTGCCTGAATTATTTTGCTTTCGATAATGCCTACTAAAATTAGACAGATAACTGTGATGATGATGATGACTGCTAAATATGCCACCTGTTTATCAACTGTGGTTTTTTTCAAGATAGGTATTCCTGTATAAAGCTGATAAACACAATACAAGCTGCAAATGATAGAAACAATTTGAAGCGGGGGCCAAATGAGAAACAGGGAACCAAGGTACATTGCAGTTAAAGAATATGCAGCTAACTGAAATGATTTCCCCCAATTTTTTTCTGAACTGAATGATTGAGCCAGAGCATCAGTGGCGGCTGCAACAATAAAAACAGTGATTACTGTAAAAACAACGAACAATAAAGCACCAACCAATCCTGCAGTCACATTCGCATTAGATCGGCCAAGTATATCCTGCCCCTGGCCAATCAATCCCTGTCCAATAAAAGTAGCCAATGCTCCAATACCTAAAAGCGGTAAGACGTAACCTGCCAATATTAAACCAATATTGGCTTTTTCTTTATCAATGAGTTCCCATTCTTTTTTCGGTATAATTAAAATATCTCTGGCCCGATCTACAATTGTTCTTTGATGAGGG
The DNA here is from genome assembly GCA_035550155.1 of Chitinophagaceae bacterium. Classification (GTDB taxonomy): domain Bacteria; phylum Bacteroidota; class Bacteroidia; order Chitinophagales; family Chitinophagaceae; genus UTBCD1. Next base: position 9,787 of record DASZPW010000291.1, read on the forward strand.
GGTACTGATGGCGGTGGTGGTGGGGATGGCGTTGGTTGGTTCATTTGCTGGTTAATTTTAAAGTTAGTTTTGTTTTGCCTGATCAGAAATGGTTATGGTAATGCGCCCTGTTTTGTGGCCATGTACCTGTACTCGGAAAAGGTCATAAAGTTGACCTAAAATAAGACAGTTTTTTAAGAATCAGACAGCTAAGGCAAAATTTTTATAAACGCATTAATAACAAGGGGATCGAAAGGTGCAGGAGGGATCAGGGCAAAGGAAATGAATAAATGCCATTGATTTCACCCGTAAAATGGCAGGACTGAATTGAAAAATCACTTTGATTAAGGTGGCCAGCTCTTTACTGGTTTTTCACCCGGATACCGGATTATTTCAATGTTCCTGCCGGTATATTTTTACGGGATCCTTATGTATGACAACAAAAGAACTACGATTTATGCGGGAAATATTTTTTAAAATATCCAATAAGCAATGCAGAGAGTGTTTAATAAAATTGCATACATACTATGAGAGTACCAATAGAGAACGGATTAGGTTTTTAGTTAAACCAGGTATTAGATTTTATTAAGCTCTCTGCGCTTATTGGAACGGCATTTGATTTTAAGGTTACAAATTATTTTATTTCAAAATTGCCACTGGCAGTCTGAATATCTCCACAAAAAACATTATATACATAAGAGCCCTTTGGTAAGCCAACGATCCGCTGATGATCTTTGGATTTCATTTTGTAATTCAATACTAAAGTTCCTTCAAGATCGAAAACAAAAAAGTCAACCTCTTTTCCTTTGTTTTGTCTTGCTACCACATGCATGATCTTCTTCAGGGGATCGGGAAAAATTCTTACCGATGCATTATTCTTTGAAGAAGATTTACTTTTTTTTGCTGGTTTCTCTTCCGAAGGATCATTTTTTAGAAGTTCTGCTTTTTTTTTAACAGGTGCTGCCAATGCAAAAACTGGTTGCATGAGCAACAGGCAAAAGGCAAGAGCTGTAGCCGATAACTGGAAAAATTTTGTCAAAGCTGATTTTGGTTTCATAAGGTTCGGGTTCAGATATTTATTAAAAGAAATGCGGACATTTTAATTGTTTCTTGATCTTGCTATCCTGCAAGCCGCCGCCGAATCTCCATCCGAAACGAATGATACCTGAGAAATACGCATCATTCTGATTGGGATTACCTCTTTGCTCATTGATATAAGGACGGTTTACGGAAGGATTAGCCAGGTTTTCACGATACATTAATTGGCGGGCAATGACCGCTTGTGATGGAGATAAATACTGATCAAAAAGTGACGGGTCTATATAAGTTTTGCTGACATCATCAATATAGTCTGTAAAAGTCTTGCGATGTAATACTTCAAAACCAACATACATATTCTCTTTGATATAATATTTAACACCAAACCCCATCGGGATTTCCATTTGGGTCAGTGAGTAAGGTTTTCTATCGGGATATTCGGCCATACCCTGGCCCTCCAATCTCAGCGGTTTCAGATCCACCCAGCTGCGGGAACCGTTCGGAGCAATATATATTCCCTGCGGATTAAAATGAAAGAAACCTATACCGAATACGCCGTAAGGACGGATTTTGTGTAACAGCCCGTCATATTTTTCAAGGAAAACAGTAGGATATAATTCAGCTGCAACATAAGCCTCCGATAATTTAGATCTGAAATCAAGGTTACGTTTTTTACGTTCCAGCTCTTCACCGCCATGATTAGCGATAATGCTGTCGAATGCTTCCAATTCACCAAGATTAGCGGCAAATCGGAATCCTAACCATTCAGTTGGATATACATTCAGATAAATTCCTTTCATCAGCTTAGTGAGAGGGAAGTTGATATCTTTTACAAAAGTTCTTCCTTCTCCACGAGTGCCGCCCAAATCGCCAAGGAAAAAACTGGGCCCTATACCAAGGCCAATTTCCACTTTGCCATTCGCCGCACCAATGGATTGAGAGAATGATTGAAAAGAAATAAAAACGGATGCTAAAATTAGTACGATACTTCGCACTGTCAGGACACGGGTTCTCATGGTATCAGATTTCTGGTTTTCTACTATTGGATTTCAGGTACAAAATAGAACATGAAAAAACCTGATACAATGTTATGTGTCATTTTTTTTAACGAAATCTTTTTTTTAAGCTCTTCTACTAAGTGATTTTACGAATGAGATTTCAGGAAAGTATCATTTCAATATGTTCAATGCCATCTTCAAGATAGATACTACTGCTTTGGTGGAAACCCAATGATTCATAAAATTTTTTGAGATACAATTGTGCGCCGATCAGAATAGGAGTATTGCCAAACAACTGTTTTGTTTTTTCAATAGAAGTATTCATCAATTCTTTTCCCAGGCCTGTTCTTCTTATCGATGGTGAGGTAACTACTCTTCCTATTGATGCTTTATCGTAGGCAACTCCGGGAGGAACCAGCCGGGT
>DASZPW010000292.1:0-5965 GCA_035550155.1 Chitinophagaceae bacterium
TGAAGATCGATTTTTCAATTTCAGAAAATTTTTCTCTTGCAGCTGCTTCTCCAATTTCATCAATCTTATTGACAACGGGGAGAAAATTCAGCTGCTGTTTTTCTAATTCCGACATCAAGGTTACAACATCAGCTTGTGAATCTTTTGCATCAAAAAGGTAAAGTACCAGGTCCGCCTTCTTCATCTTCTCCAGGCTGCGTTCCACTCCTGCTGTTTCTATTACATCGCTGGTATGCTGGCGGATACCGGCTGTATCGATCAGCCGGAATAAAATTCCATCAATATTTATAACTTCTTCGATCGTATCACGGGTGGTTCCCGGAATATCACTTACAATAGCACGGTCTTCATTGAGCAATGTATTCAGCAAAGTAGATTTACCCGCATTGGGTTTTCCGATAATAGCAACACTCACGCCGTTGCGTATCGCATTACCTAATTGAAAAGAAGCGAGCAGTTGCTGAACAGTTAGTTGCAGTTCGCCAATCAATGAATAAAAATTTCTCCTGTCGGCGAATTCCACATCCTCCTGCGAAAAATCCAATTCCAATTCATTTAATGCAGAAAAACGGATCATGCCTTCCCGCAGCTCTTTTAGTTTCCTGGAAAATCCTCCCCGTATCGCATTCAATGCCGTTTTATGAGATGCAGCAGTATTACTGGCGATCAGATCTGCTACAGCTTCTGCCTGTGTTAGATCTAACTTACCATTTAGAAATGCTCGTTGTGTGAATTCACCGGGTTTCGCCAAACGGGCGCCATGATGAATACAGGCATCCATTACCTGTTGCACAATATAAGGTGATCCGTGACAACTGATCTCTGCAAGGTCTTCACCAGTATAGGAACGTGGTGTTCTAAAAATAGAAATGATTACTTCATCAATTATACGTTTATTATCTTTTAAGAATCCAACATGAAGAGTATGAGATGCCTGTTCTGATATTTTTTTTGAAGGAAAAAGTTGATCCAGGATGGAAAAGGTATTAGTGCCGCTTAGCCGAATAACACTGATGGCGCTAACACCCGGTGCAGTAGCAGGAGCCACAATCGTATCATCCCAGCCGCTATGTTGATTCATAATTGTTCAAAATTAGAACGGGATTGTTCAACCCAAAAATAAAAATCCCTGCCTTGGCTGAAGCAGGGATCTGTAATATTATCTGAATAAAAGATTATTCTTCCTGTACCACAAATGTGATCGGTTGTTTACGGTACGCTTTTACCTTGCGTCCGTTTTGGATAGCCGGAGTCCATGGTGGGCCTTTCTTGATAACCTTCACAGCTTCATCTTCCATGCCGTACCCATAATTCGTCAAAGCTTTTACGTCACTGATCGCACCATCTTTATCCACTACAAATTGAACATATGTTGTGTATGTACCGGCCGGCGCTCCATTATCAGCCGGATTAAAGTTTGATAAATTACGTTCTAAGTATTTTCTCCATCCGGCATCCCCTCCCGGAAATTGTGCTTCGATCTCTACTTTTTCAAAGATCTTGTTTTCATCATCTTCTTTCTTTTCTTCGATCACCTGTTTTCCTTCATCAATTTGAGTAGGAGTGGCAATATTCAGATCTTTAATACCTTCCTGGTTGATCACATCGATCTTTGCTTCTTTCAATTCTTCCTGTTCAGGAGGTGGCTTTTGTACTTCTTCATCCTTTACGATCTTGGGGGGTGTGAATTGTTTCATCTCCACTTTCGGAGGCTCTTGCTTAGGAGGTGGAGGTGGAGGAGGCTCCACTTTCTTTTCTTCTTCCTGCTTTATGTCCTGCAGGGTTACTTCGTTGATCTTAACCTTACTGCCTTTTTTGCTGATCGTGCTGGCTAATACAGAGCCTAAAAAAGCCAGCAGTGCTACAGAAGCTGTTATGATCAATGCCCGAACGATACGTTTGTTATACGTTTTTCTCAGGTAGTAAGCGCCGTACTCTTTGTTCCTGTCTTCAAATACCAGGTCCAGTATATCGGCTGAAAGTATTTTATTGGCTTCCATTGTGTAACTGAGTTTAAATTGAGATGCAAATAGGGATTCTTTCCATAAAAATATCCGGCTTTAGTTCACTCCGTTGCTGGATTCAGTAGCTTTTATTAATTCGAGTTCCTGGTCGGTTATTTTTATCATGGCAAACCGCTTTACATTATTTATGGTCATCTCGTCCAGAATATCCACTGTGTTTTTATAAGTGGCATCCGCATCCGGCTTTATGATGACTACAAAGTCTCTGTCCAGACATGCATCTTTCCAGTTAGGATCTCCTTTTTCTTTTGCTGTTTGCTGTATTTTTTCACAGCTGGCATCATGCACGTGGTGAGAAATCACATCATTGCGTTTGTCAATAATGATCTGGCGGATCTCCTTAAAATTTGTTGATTTAAAATTATTGTTGGCAGCGTCCACCTGCAATTGCCCTTCATAATAGTAGATCTTGTTGGCTTTGCCCAACATGATGGTCAATGCACCTGACTGTTTTACTTCATTCTGTTCTTCCTTTTTCTCTGTATCCTTAGGCATGTTCAGGTCCATGGTGGTAGGAGACTGCATTGTTGTGGTAAATATGAAAAATGTAATGAGCAGAAATCCCAGGTCCACCATAGGTGTCATATCCACACGGGTAGAAAGTTTTTTTGCTTTCTTTACCCCCCGGCCCTTTTTGTGGCCACTATCCGCCGCTCCGGTATCTATACTAGCCATATTAAAATTTTTAAGGTCTCAGAATATTATTTACTTATTTGCTTTTAAGAGCATTTTGTCTTTGCTTGTAAAGTTCAGTTCCCTCAGGAGCTGCTTCCGGCGAAGTGATAAGGTTATATTTAAATTGCTCGTTGCGTTTCAATGCCGCTATCACTCCTTCAAAAGCGGGATACTTGGCATTATCGTCTCCTTTGATCATATAAGCCAACCGGCGTCCTGCAAATGCTGATTTTGCATATTGTATCCAGTAAGTAAGCTCACCGCCGCTGGTATCCACTGGAATACCGGGTTGCTTCAGATTTTTTTGCTGATCAACAGGAACGTCTAACAATGATTTCAACTGGCTGAACGGCACCCCTATAAAATAGGTTTTTCTGAAATTACCCATTTCTGCGTTGGTAAGGTTGAGGTTCTTATCCTTATTCAGATTCTGAATAATATCATCAAAAACACCCTGATCCTCGGCTGATGCCAGCGAGATGGAAAAGTAAATTTTATTGTCTTTATCCATTGTGATCAGCACGGCATCGCCTTCTTTAAGTGCATCCGCAGAAACCGAGTTAGGTGTGGTAACTTCAACCGGTTCCGGGGGTTTGAATTTTGTAGCCAGCATGAAAAATGACAAGATGAGAAAAGCCACATCTACGAACGGCGTCATGTCGAAGTCGGTGCTTTTCCTCGGTATTTTGACACTTGGCATGTTTTAAAAAGTTTAGTATTGAGATGCTATTGTTTCAAATTTCCATAATGAAATACTTCCCAAAAGCCTCTTATTTATAAAGAGAAGCAAAACTTTGGGTGAGTGTGAAACCTGATTCATCAATACCGTAAGTGATCGAATCAATTTTTGTAGTGAAAACGTTATACATGATCAGAGCGCAGGCTGATGTACCGATACCCAAAGCTGTGTTATATAAAGCTTCGGAGATACCAACAGCCAATTGGCCTGCTGCGCCGGCACCGCCTTCTTCACCAAGAGCAGAGAATGAACGGATCATACCCATTACAGTTCCTAACAAGGCGATCAGGGTTCCGACTGATGTGATCGTAGACAGAAATACCAGGTTTTTTTGCAGCATGGGTAATTCCAGGGCAGTGGCTTCTTCAACTTCTTTCTGAATAGCCATTACTTTCTGATCTGTGTTCAATCCGCCTTCGCTGATCATTTCTTTGTAGCGACGCAAGCCTGCTTTCATTACATTAGCGACAGAGCCTCTTTGTTTGTCGCACTCGGAAAGAGCTGCATCAACATTTCTATTAGCAAGATGATATTGCACTTTGCGGATAAAATCTGCAATTGAGCCATTACCCAATGCCTTACGAATCGTTAGATAGCGTTCGATGGAAAAAGTAATTACCATCAGGAACATTCCAATCAACAGCGGCACAATGATTCCACCTTCATAAATCCTGTGGAAAGCATCTTTAGGTTGTTTGTGTTGGGGCCAGAACCAGCCTTCACCCGGAGCTTTGAATCCAGCAGAATCTCCCATCAGGAACCGCCAGATACAATAACCGGCGATAATACAAATTACGGGAGCAATCCATGAAATGGCGTTACTGCTTTTTTTAGCCTGAACTGACGTAGCCTTAACTGATGCTGTTGCAGTTGGTTTTGTTTCAGCCATGATCTTGTGTTTTTAGTGTTTTGAAATATTAAATATGAATGTTGATTTTAGGGTCACAATGCTAATGAAAAAGTTTGTATCAAAGCACCCTTTCACCCTTTTTTTTATGAAAGGGCTTCAAGTTAATGATTTTTTGATAGTGAACAACTTTCTGACAGTCAATTTGACGATAATTTCATCGTAATCCTGCACCCGGAATAAAGCAGGTTTTGACAAATTTCATTCATAGCGCAAGGCCTCGATCGGATTCAACCGCCCGGCCTTTAATGCAGGATATAAGCCGGCAACTAATCCGACCACACTGCAAATTATGATTCCATACAAAACCCAATTCCACGGAATTACAAATCCTGTGTTTAGTACAATAGAAAACAAATTACCTACCATAACTCCAAGAAAAATTCCGAAAATGGCGCCCAGTACACTGATGAGTACTGCTTCCATTAAAAATTGCCGTCGCACAATTTTACTTTTACCGCCAATGGCTTTCACCAATCCTACTTCCCGGGTCCGTTCGGAAACAGAAACCAGCATGATATTCATCAAACCTATTGCAGCGCCTATTAATGTGATAAAACCGATAACAGTAGCTGAGATTGTCAGAAATCCTAAAGTATTCATAGCCTTTTCTACGATGCTATCACTGCGGTCCAAAACAAAATTATTTTCTTCTGTAATATTCAGTTTGCGAATTGCCCGCAACGTACTTTCCGCCTCTCCCATTGCTTCATCAACCAGGTGAATGTCATTCGTCATCACAGCAATGGTGTAAGATGAATTGCCTGGAAAATTCCGATCTACATTTTCATAACTTGTAATTACCAGGTTGTCCCTGCTGAATCCAAAAGAAGACCCCCTGCTGCCCAAAACCCCCAATACACGATAAGGGATATTATTGATCTGCACTACCGTGTTCACCGCCCTGTCAATGTCTTCTCTGAAAAGATTTTTTGCGACATCATATCCCAACATACAAACGTTTCTTCCGGTTTGTACATCTGTTGTATTAAGGTTTCTTCCGGAACGCAAGGTGAAGCCGTTTAGTTGTAAAAAATTTTCATCGCTGCCAAAAAGCATCACATTGGGGCTGGTCTTTCGTTCTCTGTATGAAACAATATTGGAGCGGCTTCCAAAAACTGAAATGCTTTTTGTTGAAGGAAAATTATAGCGCTTGACAAATAATTCCGCCTCCTGTTTTGTTATGATCTTTCCAAGATTGGATTTTTTTTCTTTGCGGGCAGTTTTTTTTGACAATTTGAGATCTGAATTATTGCCGCCGCCAAAATGAACGTTCCGCTCTTTGAACCGTATTGTAAATCCGTTAGCCCCCATTGTAGAAAAACTTTCAGTGAATTTCTGGTTCATCGCTTTAATGGCAGTAATGATACCTACTAATGCCATGATACCAAAAGCAATGATAGCAACGGTGAGGCCTGTACGCAGTTTGTTACTTCGTACCGTTCTAAATGCCAGCGCTAAAATATCACGAAACTTCATAAATAACTGCCGAAGTTACTGAAACCTGCAACAACAAGACTATGATTTGATAAACCTGGCCGATCAAAAATAAAACCAGTATAAAAGCCAGTTAGGGAAAATGCCCAACACAACTACGATAGCTGCTAACAAAACCATCGT